>JAQIDF010000414.1 GCA_027858145.1 Prolixibacteraceae bacterium
ACGCCATCCCAATGAAACACCATTAAATACTCCCCACCTGTTTTTTGAACCAAATGAAGAACTGGCATCAGCTCTTACATTGTATTGGAACATATAACGGTCGAGGTATTTATAGTTTATGTTAGCTACTGCACCTAAATCCCTTCGCTGGCCTGATCCTGAACCAATCCAGTTTATTTGGGCCGATACTGCCGGATCCTGTAAATCAACTGACGGTGTACGTCTGCTTTGAAGGTTCATCCATTCATTTTCACTCTGATTGGTAATCCATGATAAAGCACCTGTTAAGTCATGTATGTTTTTATCCCAGGGCGCATCAAAAATCAATTGTGATTCTGATCGTATTGAAGAGTTGATATTGTTGGACTCTTCTGCCTTGTTAATAATATAATCCAGCCAATCTACACCCATTGCACTATAAGGTATGAATATATTTGTTTTAGCACCCCTAAACTGAAAAGAGATGGTTTGGCGGAAACGCATCCACTCATTAATTGTATAACGAAAACGGAATGTTGTTTCGAGGTCATAATTTTTTTCATTGTACGTTGATAATTTAGCAATAGCAACTGGATTAAAATATGTTGAACCTCTCCCCTGATAACTGTTAATCGGGTTAAAATATTCTCCGGTAAGTTCTCCATACTCATCATACTCCTTAATACTCATGTTAGGAGCCTTAATGTATGCCATTTCACGAATATTTTTATCGTTGCCAGGATCTCCGATTTTCAAATTACCAATACGGTCGCGCTCGCGGTTATTATAACTAAATAACACCGAGAACATTAATTTTTTAGATAAGATGTAGTCGAGATTAATACGTGTTGAAAATTGTTTTGAACTGGTATTCAATGTTGTACCACCCTCATCGAGGTAACTAAATGAAGCCGAATAACGGGTTTTATCACCACCACCAGATAGTGAGAAATAATGATCTTTTGTAATACCGTTAACAGTAATGGCATCTAACCAGTCGGTGTTAGCTGAATAGTTATAAAAATCCTTGTAATCAGGATCAAATGCTATTTCATCGGGAACTTCGAAAGTTCCACGTGCATTGTGAAGTTGCTCGAGCTGAAGTGTTACATACTCATCACCATTCAACATCGGAATAGGATCAGGCTGGACATTAATACTATGCTTGTATTGATATTCAAATTTAACTTTGCCCATACTACCTTTACGGGTTTCGATAAGCAAAACACCATCGGCACCTTGTGAACCGTAAATTGCAGTTGCACCAGCATCTTTCAACACCTCAATCGACACAATATCCTGAACAGCAATATTAATCATATTACTAATATCCTCCTGGTCAGCCGAACTAATGTCAACCCCTGAAGTCAGGTCTTTTGACTGAGGAATACCATCAACAACGATAAGTGGCTCGCTGTTTCCCATACCGCCAAGTCCACGTATAACCAAACTTGAGCCTGAACCCGGGTCACCTGATGCGCTGATAATATCCAATCCGGAAATCTTTCCCTGCAAGGCATCGGCAGCCGATGTAACGCCTACTTCCTGCATTTCGGCCAAATTAACTTTTACCGACGATGAGGCTTTATCGCGTTCCTGAATGTTCGTTAAACCAGAACTTGATCTTCGTTCGGCTGTAACTGTCACCGCTTCAATTTCGACATCAGATGAAGCAATCTCAATTTTCATCGAAGTATTAAATTCAGGCACAGCCTTGGTAGCATTATACCCGATAACACTCACACGTAAACTGTTCGAAGGATCATCCATAGTATATACGAAGTCACCATTTATATCGGTGGCCGTACCACCCTGAACACGTTCGTCAGCGTCAATTTCTGCAATAGTTGCTCCAATCACACCTTCACCGGTGGTTTTATCTACCACTCGACCACGAATGATATTATTCTGAGCATTTGCACCCGATATTCCAATAAATAAAATAGCAAGAATCAGGGTAATGTATCTGTTTATTCGTTTCATTTCGTATAAAAACCTTAGGTTCAAAATATTATGCATTTATTTCGGTTTGGTTATTTACTTATAATCAATTGAATTTATATCAAATGCTTTATCAATTAAATGAACAGCCCCGGTGGTAGCTGTATTGGGGAAGTCGGTACCGGTACTTAAACTTTTGGTTGATATGATATTCGTTTTATCAGAATCCTCATCAACATGCAGGAACACTGATCCGTCATTTGCCAATACTTCAATATAGTCAGGCCCGGGTTTCAAATATATCGCAATTGATGTTTCATTCGTCCCTGTCCCATATGCAGAAGGATAATAACCTTCAAGCATTTTATTATCGGTAAACATAACTTTATCTCCAAGGAAGAAATGCATTTTCAGGAATTGATTTAAATCATCCCCTTGTAATGTGTCTGCCTGAATAACATTAAGAACTGAATCAGTTGGAGCAAATACAGTGGTTAGGTCTAACATTGATATAAATTCTATTTGTTGATTTGCCGCTCCCTGATGATTCGCTAAATCGGCTTTAACCAACAACTCAGCAAACTTAGGAGCATTTTCAGTCAATTTTCCATAAAGATCACCCCCAAGATATTTAAATAATGCATCAACTTCATAAGTCATACCGTTGTCAGCATTATTGCTTATAACCTCAGGGTGAATCGTGATGGTATCATTTTCACCACCGCCTCGGTAAGCTGTATATGACTGTGTTGTACCGCTAACGGAATTGTTTTTATTGTTCCATATGATATGGTTTCCACCCAAAGTTTCCAGAAATTCTTTTTGAGCCGTGCCTTTTGGTGTTTCAATAGTGACCTGGTTCATGAGCATTATCCTTAAATCATCTACGCCAAAATCGTATCTTCTTGGCTGCCGGCCAACCTCATAACCATAATATATTTCCGTAACACCATCCTGGTTATCAATATAACTATAGAACATAACAGAGTCACGTTCAAGATTCTGGTCATTCATTACAAAGAAAGCATAATCACTGTCTTTACGTTTTAATGCAGACCCTAATCCAGTATATTCAATAATATTCATAAACCTAGAATATCCACGCTTCTGATAAACAGGGCCAGTAACCCCGCCAAAAGCACGAGGAATAATAGGTTCATTTATACCAATAAAAGTTGTATTACTTCCATATTGTTTTTCAACAATGTTTGACGGATCTAACGTAACAATGTCTTCTTCTCCGTTATAAAAACCCTTTTGAACATCACTGCCATATATAGCATTTTCTGACATGTAAGAGTTAGCGATTATACGCTTAATACGGCGGGGCATAAACTCCAATGTTCCCCATCCTCCATCAACTCTCACATATTCATCTAAAAATTGCTCAAAGGC
>JAQIDF010000057.1 GCA_027858145.1 Prolixibacteraceae bacterium
TCAACTTCAAATTTAAGCATAACATTCTTAGCTGGCGCAGTTCCTGTATTTTCTACCTGAACTGTCCAAGTTGTAAAATCTTCTATGTTTTGTTGGGTTTCGGTTGGGTGGAGAGTTAATGTTGGCATAAGAGCAATACCAGTACGGTTTGCTTCTCGTGTTAAATTTTTGGTAAAAGATTTATCAGCGCATGTAGCATAATAATCGGTATAAATAAACTGTAATGTAGCAGAGGGAGTAAGTGTACTGTCTTTTACACATATAGGAAAAAGAGCCTCTTGTAAAGTAAAGTTCCCTCCAGGATACAAGCTTTTGTCATAAGTTGTTTCTGTAGAGGTATTAGGAGTATTACTCCCTAATTTTTCGTAATAATAATTTTCTACTAAAGGATATAGTACCGAATTAATAACTGATGGGTGAGCTGGTGCTCCATTTGCACCGTTTTTCATACTCGCATGTAATCGCAATCCCGAACAACCATAGTTATCAAAATCTGCACCAAAACTTGTTTCCGGGTCATATACTATTATTGGAAGTCCTTTACTCCAACCACCTTCCAAAAGTTCGTTGTTAATATCAATAGCAGCAAACTCTATACGCAAATTAACATTACTCAAATCAGGCAGGCTATGGTCGCCGTTAACCTTTATTGTTGCTGTTAATGTAAGTGTATCGTGGTTAAGAATAGTATCAACACACTCAAAACTACCAGCATCAGCTACCCATGCCACACCGTTATGGCTTGCATAAGAGTTGTTGAGTACCCCGGCAATGCTTTGCCCGTTAATTTCTATAATAGAGCTTTCCCCACTAATCGATAGTTTCCCCGATAAATCATACACACGGGCTATAATTTTAGAAAAGTTTGCACAGGTATCTCTACACCACCTGTCGATATGCCCTGGAGCTTTTAGTTCAAGTGCTTGACATGTGTTAATTTCTGTAGCCGTAAGTGCTTCAACAGTATCGGTATATATTCCGTAACAAGCACCACCTTCTCCTTCACATTGAATTATAGCATTACCTGTTGCTGATGTTACTGTAAATTTCTCATCTGGACAACCTGCTGTTACCATTACCAAGCGTGCTGTTTGGCTCATTCCACACTCTGCTGTAGCGGAAAAATTTTCTGCACCACTTATTTTTACTGCAAGTGTTTGGTTAATTTGTTCTCCTGTATAATCAAATTGTGCATATATCTTTTCTGTATTAAGAAAGGCATGTGGCGAGGTATTTAGGTAGTTATCACCTTCTGTGGTAAAATTATATGTATATGCCGCAACATCTCCTTCGTTTATATCTGCTGGACTCGATATATTAGAACTTGTATATCGAATAAATCCACCTACAGAAAATCCATGTTGAAGATATTCATCAGAATCTATTCTTTGGTATCTTAAAAATACAGAAAACATGCTATGTGGAGTTGTATAAAGAGATGATGCTGTTATTTTTACTACAAGACTATCACCCGGATATAAATCTGAATGAATATTATCTCCGTCTAAATCATTAATTGGCAGGTACCATTTTCCACCATCTTCTTGCAATACAACGCCATTAACTTCTACGATATCAATTTTAACATAATTATTTATCGTGGTAAACTCAAGATAACAGTTTCTTATAATATTTGATTGGTGAACATCTGCTACACTTCTAATTGTAAAGTTAGCAATATAGCTATTTCCACACCAGTTAGCAAGCTGCAAAATATCTGGGTTTGAATCAATAGAGCCATAAACATTCGGATATTGTTGCACATAATATATAATACCTTCAGAATTTTCGTTTCGATTACACACATCACCTTCTGCAAGATAATCAACAGCGTATGTCGTTTTTAAATCAACAAAATACTCATTCATAAAAAATGTCGGGCGAAGTACTATCTCAGCATCTGCGATAAAAACACTATCAGTAAAACCTAAATCTGCTAATGTTGTTTTATTAAGTATAACCTCTACGGAGTTTCCATTAGGTTTAGGTTCAAAAGGAACATTTCCAATACCATCAATTTGCATACCTGTTACAGTAATAGCACTTGAATTATCCCAAGTCATAGTAA
>JAQIDF010000424.1 GCA_027858145.1 Prolixibacteraceae bacterium
CCGTTGGGAACTACTCTAATGGAGATAGCCAACGACCTGAATATAAAAACCGAATTTCCAATTTGCGGCGCTTTGGTTAACAACAAAGTACGCGAACTGTCATTCGACATTGTAAAGCCCAAAAACATCTGCTTTATCGATTACAGCCATCCCGATGGCCAACGAATGTACATCAGGTCAATTTTTTTTATGATGTATACAGCTGTCAGGGACCTTTATCCCGAAACAAAACTAAAAATCGACCATGCTATTTCGCGAGGCTACTACTGCGAGATTGAAGGCATGCGAAAAGATAACTGCGAGAGCTGTGTATTCGAAATAAAAACGCGCATGAAGGAGCTGGTAGATGAAAACCTCCCATTTCTGCGGAAAGGCAAACAACTGAGCCGAGTATTGGAAGAATACAGGGAAAACGGCCTCAACGATAAACTTCGTCTGTACGCCGACTCAGGTTGGTTATATGCTTATGTTTATTATCTGGGCGATGCTGTTAATTACTTCCATGGACACTTATTGCCCTCAACCGGTTATTTGCAGAATTTTGACCTCGAGCAATTCAATGGCGGCATGTTACTGAGGTTGCCAAGCGCGAAAATATTTAACCGTTTGCGCGACTACGTGCACCAGCAAAAACTCTTCGATATTTTCAGGGAACATAAGGACTGGGCAGATATCCTGGGCATGGCCGACATTGGCCAGCTCAACACTTTTGTTAAGCAAGGGAAAGCCGGCGAGATTATCAAAATCTCGGAAGCCCTTCACGAGAAAAAAATTGCCGAGATAGCAACCACCATATCCGAAAAGAAACCACGGCCCCGCATAGCACTTATCGCGGGCCCGTCATCTTCAGGAAAAACAACGTTCAGCAAACGCCTGCGCGTTCAACTGGCGGTTTGCGGACTGCGGCCACATACGCTATCGCTCGACAATTATTTTGTTGACCGCGAACACACACCGCTTGATGAAGATGGGAATTACGATTTTGAAGCACTCGAAGCCATAGATGTTGATTTTTTCAACCAACAACTTGTTCAAATCATTAATGGTGAGGCTGTAGAGCTACCCAAATTCAGTTTTGCCGATGGCAAACGTTATTTTGATGGCGACATTATGCAACTCGAAAACGATGAGATTCTTATTCTCGAAGGCATACATGCACTTAATCCCGAACTCATTACCAAAGTTGACCCGGAAATGACCTATCGTATTTTCATTTCAGCTTTAACATCCATATCCATTGACAACCACAACCCGATTTCAACCACCGACAACCGCCTGGTACGGCGCATCATTCGCGATGCACGCTACCGTGGTTACTCGGCTCTCGAAACTATAAGGCGATGGCCAAGCGTACGGCGTGGTGAGGAAAAAAACATCTTCCCGCACCAGGAAAATTCTGACATCATGTTTAACTCTGCCCTGCTTTACGAACTGGCCGTGCTAAAAAAACATCTGGAGCCACTATTGAAATCGGTTCCCGAGAACCAGCCTGAATTTGCCGAATCGCTACGACTTCTGAAATTCATGGGTTATTTCAAAAACATTGAAGACTCAGAAATTCCACCAACATCGTTGATACGTGAATTCCTGGGGGGCAGTAGCTTTAATTATTGATGTTCACCGACTATTTCCATTCATTCGTCTGTTTTCTTTCCAATATAGAATTCGAAATATCACAACACAAAGCAGTAAGAAAACGTAAAACAAAATCGATGACATGATAAAAATTGGCCACCCGTAAACAAATACGAAGAAAAGCACCGATAAAAAAGTGGTTAAGGCCATACTCCAAAATACAGAATTAATTCTCAATAAAGCCACTTCGTAATTCTCATTTTTTGTTTTGGCAAAAAACATCACAAAGAGCCCCGTCATGGAGAAAACCCCGGCCATTTCATCGAGTATATTGTTATTGACCGATGTGAAATATCGTGCACGGATGTTAGAAGAATAAACAGCAAATGCCTCGACATTCAGATAGTCGGGGCGTTCGCCTGAAAAATATAAGTAAGCTGAAATTATTCCGGTTAAAAGCATCAATGCTCCAATCCAAATAAAAAATGCCGGAAAAATATAGAAACGGATATTTTGTTGTTTTCTCACCTTTTTGCTTTCATTTTACAAAAGCCAAAAATAGGAAAATGTACCTATCCTTATTTCTTTTTAAGTTCCTTTTCTTTCTTTTTCAGTTTTTTCTTCTCCTCTTTTAGTTTTTGTTCTTTCGCTTCCAATAATTTTTCCAGTTCGTCAATCTGTT
>JAQIDF010000437.1 GCA_027858145.1 Prolixibacteraceae bacterium
ATCCCTGAAGGCAGACAAAAACCATGGGGAACCGGACATGCAATACGCTCAGCACGGGATGCCGTAAAAACCCCTTTTGCAGCAATTAATGCCGACGATTTTTATGGACTTGAAGCCTATAAGGTAATGTCTGACTTTTTGAAAAATGAGGCAAGCGAAAACTACTATAGCATGGTAGGATACAAACTTAGCAATACACTATCAGAAAATGGTTCTGTATCGCGTGGCTTGTGTATCACCGACTCAAAAAACAATTTGAACGATATTGATGAACTCACTAAAATATCGACAGAAGATTCGGGCATCGTTTATGAAAAAGATGGCAATAAAAAAGAACTGAAAGGTGATGAAACTGTTTCGATGAATTTCTGGGGATTTCACCCTTCACTGTTTACACATCTTGAAAAAGGATTCATCGCTTTTCTGGAAAAAGAAGGAAAAGAAATGAAATCTGAATTTTTTATCCCAATGCATGTTGACGACCTTATAAAAGAAAATAAATTGAATGTTAAGGTATTAACTAGCGATGCAAAATGGTTTGGTGTTACTTATAAAGAAGACAAACCGGATGTAATTGAGAAAATTGAAAAACTAATTGCAGCAGAAAAATATCCAGAACAACTCTGGTAAAGGTTAAATGACAAAGATTGTATTTACTTTTTACGAAGAATACAGTCTTTGTCGTTACATATATTACATTTATATTTTAGCCTGCGCATATTCCCCCCAACACCCAGAATTCCACTTACCGACTTAACCGGTAACATCAAAGAAGATTCAGTAAGCGTTATCCCGCAGGTATTTCCATTTAACAATGAAAACAATTTATGCTGATCAGAAACGGACCAGTTACAATATCCGGGACTATACCTATTGCTCACCATCATTCCGTATCCGGCAACCAATTTTTCGATATGATTATGCAAACCATCCGCAACACACTCTGCTAATTCAGAACCAATAATATCATAAAGAAACCCTTCCAGTGCATTACCATCTGCCATTAAACGTTTCGATTCTTTCTCAACATCATCTCCAATAGTGCATGTAAATACAACTATTTTTTCACTTTTTTTAAGAAAGGATGTTACTAATTTACCGGCTCCAAACCTTTTATCGTTTAAAACTATTTCCTGCTTGTCAACACAAATACTAAAATTATCGATAAATGCATAACAAGCATTTGCTTTTACATGTTTAAAGCAAACATCTTTGGCTTGTTCTATCAGTGTCAGGATATAATCATCAGCATCGGCAAGCTGCATGCCCAGATTCTTAAGAATGTCCTCATTGGAAACGCTTAACTGATCAGCATTGAACGAGATATCCCCTCCGGGAATATGAATATTATTTTTGGCTTGAATTTCCAACAATACAATGAATTTAGATATTTATGCAACCAATGAATTCAAATACGAAACAGCACTTTGTGGGTCAGGTGAATATCCATCAGCACCAATTTCGTTTTTAAAGTCCTCGTTAACCGGCGCCCCACCAATGATGAGCTTAACATCGGGAAACTGGCTTTTTATTTCGGCCACAATTTGTTGCATATTGGGCATTGTTGTGGTTAATAATGCTGACAATCCAACAATTGCATCAGGATGCTCCTTAATAGTCTCAATAAACTTAGTTGCTTTTACATCAACACCGAGGTCAATTACTTCCCATCCGGCACCTTCAACAATCATTGACACCAGGTTTTTCCCAATATCATGCAAATCGCCCGATACCGTTCCGATAATAAACTTACCTTTTCGTTTTACTTCGCCTGATTGAAAGAAAGGTTTAAGATGAACCATGGCTACGTTCATTGCTTTAGCTGATATAAGCATTTGGGGAACAAATATTTTCTTTTGTGAAAATTTCTTTCCTACCCTGTCCATTGCTGTGATAAGTGCATCATTTAAAATTTCAACGGGTTTAACCCCGGCCTCCAGCGCTTTTTTTGTCAGCTCATCAGCACCATCCTGGCCTTTCATTGCCGGTGGGTATGGTGCAGCTTTGTTTACTTTTCCTGATTCAACACACTCGGTTAGTTTAGTTATTAGTTCGTTTTTATCCATAAGATTCTAAACTTTTAAAGTTGGTTTCTATTTCGCGTTATATTTCGCCACTATCTCAGCAATTTGTTTGATATGATCAGGCGTTGTACCGCAACAACCACCAATAATGTTAGCTCCGGCACTAATAAGCAAATCAACCAGGCCAGCCATTTGTTCAGGTGTTTCGAGAAATACCGTCTCGCCATCTTTATAAACAGGAGCTCCGGCGTTAGCATGAATTAACATGGGAATATCTGCATTAGCCATACGTATCTCACGGGCAACACCAATCATATTTCCCATGCCGTTTCCACAGTTAGCGCCAATAATACCGGCTCCTGCGTCAACCATAGCAGAAACCATATCGCCCGGAGAAACTCCCATCATGGTATAAAATGAACCATCGGGCGACTTGTCAAATGTCATTGTACTAATAATCTCGCAGCTTGTATTATCATTGCATGCCTGTACGGCAGCCCTGGCTTCTTCTATATCAGTCATAGTTTCTACAACAAGCGTATTGGCACCACCGGCCTCCAATGCTTTAGCTTGATCTTTAAAAGCATCATAAAGCTGCTCGCCGGTTACATCACCCATCATTAATATTTTGCCGGTTGGCCCTATTGACCCCAATACATGTTTATCGTCGCCGGCAGCCTGTCGTGAAATTCGTGCTGCTGCTTCATTTATTTCGTGTACTTTATCATCCAAACCAAATAATGAAAGTTTAAAAGCATTGCCCCCAAAACTATTGGTTTCAATCATATCGGAACCGGCATCGATGTAACTTTGAGCCACTTTCAACACCCTTTCAGGATATTGAAGATTCCAATTTTCAGGACATTCGCCGGGTTTTAAACCCATTTGCTGTAATAATGTCCCCCATGCCCCATCTGACACCAAAATTTTGCCTTCTTTTATTTTCGCTGATATTTTTTCCATATTTAATAATTTGATACAGTTGATCAAAAGTAATAAAATAAACTTTTTTTGGATGACTGCATAGGGTATATATCTATCTTACTGGTGTAAATTTTTATCGAAATGATCAGAATTTTAGCTACATTATTCATTTAACCCTTGATTGTCGCTACTCCTTTTATAAATTGCAATGAAAATTAACGAATTTAACTTAACTAATCATGAACGATCAACACTGGAACACTTTATTAGCTGCTATTAAAGGTAAAAAAAAGGATGATTTACCTATTGGTTTTATAATTGACAGCCCCTGGTTACCCAACTGGTACGGCATAAAAATCCTCGATTACTTTTCTAGCGATGAATTATGGCTCAAAGCCAACCTTAAAGTCATAGAAACATTCCCCGATGTAATGTTTTTACCGGGTTTTTGGAGTGAATACGGAATGTGCACCGAGCCATCGGCTTTTGGTGCAAAAAGTGTATTCTGGCAAGATGAATTTCCCTTTGCCGAAAAAGTTATAAATTCGAGCGAAGACATAGACAACCTGGAAGTACCGAATCCATCTACTGATGGGCTTTTGCCTTTCATGCTCAACCGGTTAAAACTCGCACAGCCTGAAATAGAAAAAGCGGGGCAAAAAATCCGGTTCTCAGTATCAAGAGGACCTATGAATATTGCTTCTTTTTTAATGGGAACTACTGAATTAATGACAACCATGATGATGGAACCGGATAAGGTACATAAACTTATGCGCGTTATTACCGACTTTCTGAAAGAATGGCACAATATTCAACACGAAGCAATTCCAACAATCGACGGCATTTTAATGCTTGACGACATTGTAGGCTTTGTAGGAGAAGATGAATTTGTGGAATTTGGACTTCCTTATTTTAAAGAGCTATACGACACAAACGATTCAGTAAAGTTCTTCCACAACGATGCCGATTGCAGCATGTCGATAAAATTTTATCCCGAAATTGGGATCAACCTATACAACCCGGGTCTCGATTTATCAATTAATGAAATACACGAAGCCACTGATAACAAACTTGTTGTTTTAGGCAGTTTACCCCCACGCGATGTACTGGCAACATGCACTCCTGACGAGGTATACTCAAAAACAAAAGAAATGCTTAATAATGTGAAGAATAAATCGAAATTTATTGCTTCATGCGGTGGCGGAATGCCTCCTAAGGTATCTACAGAGAATATAAACGCGTTTATAAAAGCTGTAAAAGAATGTAAAATCTAAGAATAGAGGCAACAACGTTTTGTCGAAGAATTATATCACTAATATTTAAAAACCCGCTTTCCGCGGGTTTTTTTTATCGTGCAAGGTCTTCAAATTCCACATTGGAATATTCAGCTGTAACAGCCTCCGGCTCATCAATTTCGGTCACAATAGGCTGATTATCTTCAATAAACCCCAAAACATCATTTAATCCATCGCTAAATTTTTCGAAATCCTCACGATACAAAAAGATTTTGTGTTTTTCGAAAAAGGGATCTCCTTTTTGGTCGAAACGTTTTTTACTTTCGGTTATGGTTAAATACAATTCATCTTTCCGAGTTGCCTTCACATCAAAAAAGTAGGTGCGCTTTCCTGCCCTTACGGCTACCGAATGAATCTCTTCCCGAAACCTGCTTCCTTCAATGTCTTTCTTTTCACGCTTTTCTTTGTTGTCCAGACTCATAGTTATTAGGTTAGAAAATTAGGATATTTTCAAATATAGAAAAATTTTTATTACCAAAAGATAATTCCTACATTCCTTTAAACATATCTTTAGAAACTGTATCATTTATTCTGGTTTGTATTTTTCTATTCCCAGAAGAAATACTATCAATAATTGTAATATTTTTGTGTGAAAATAATATGCTATGCTAAATAAATATTTTCCGGTAAACGAATATCACACCCCTAACACAACGAAAAGAGTTATCTGGGATAAACTATCGTTGGGCACCAGTTTATATTTCAACCTGAAATTTATACATTTTCTTTTAAAAAACAGAAAACAGGCGCTTAATAATAAATACGACACCGAACGTTGGGAACAGAGCTCGTTCGAAATTTCTAAGTTGCTGGAAGACTGCGGAGCCAAGTTTCACATCGAAGGTTTTGAACATGTCGATGCCGTTAAAGATGAGCCGGTAGTTTTTGTAAGCAACCACATGAGTACGCTTGAAACCATGGTATTTCCCAGCCTCATTTCCCCCGTAAAAAAAGTCACCTTTGTTGTTAAAGACACTCTCATAACCAGCAAAATTTTCGGTTCTGTAATGCGCGCCCGAAACCCAATTACAGTTGGGCGTAACGACTCACGACAAGACCTCATGAAGGTGCTTTCAGACGGAAAACAGAAACTTTCGGAAGGCACATCCATTGTCATTTTTCCGCAAAGCACTCGTGCCATTGATTTTGACCCTGCAAAATTCAATTCGCTGGGCGTTAAGCTGGCACAAAAATCAAAAGTCAAGGTTATTCCTATGGCCATAAAAACTGATTTGTGGACCAACGGAAAACTGATAAAAGATTTGGGCAGAATAAAACGCGAAGAGCCGGTTCATATAAAGTTTGGTGAACCACTCACTATTAACGGAAGCGGAAAAGATGAACATCAGTTCATCATAGATTTTATTAAAAACCATTTAAAAAAATGGAATAAATAGTATCCGGGATTATTGATTCAACGAAAACTTTTACGGTTTTTTTATTGATAGTGACTTGGGTTTTAAGTATTTTAACCCCGCAAATAACAGCTGTTACAATATGGAAAACCCTGCCAATAACGATTATCGCGATCAAGCGTTACTATACGAAAAAATGCTCGATGGGATGCAGATTCCCGTTTACTGCAAAAGTTCCGACGGAATTATTAAAGCCTGCAACAGTGCATTTACGCATATAATTGGCCGCGAAAAAAATGAAATCACCGGGATGAAAGTCTACGATATTGTTGAACAGGAACAGGCCGATGCGCTCCTTTTTAAAGACAGCGACACTCTGAACAACGGCAACGACCAGTTTTATGAAACACGCCTGAAATATGCAGACCAAACAACACGCGATGTCATCATTAATAAATCGGCCATTCGGAAAGAAAACCGCGAAATAACCGGTATTATAAGTTCCATTATTGATATTTCGGAACGTGAAAAAATTAAACGCAAGCTCGATAAATCGGAAGAAGAAAACATGATTTCAACGACCATGCTCCAAAAAATAAGGGCCGGTATTGTAATTGTTGACGACAAAATGAAGATAATAAATAGCAACATTGGGTTTGCCCGCATGTTTGGTGAAGAGAACGAAGAGTTGTTTGAAACCATTCCCGGCCTGCAAGGTGCCGAACTCGACATGCTGGCCCCCGAACTTGTTGTTAACATGTTTAAATCGATACTTGAAACCGGAGAAAACCGGATGGAACGCGATTTTAAATTCCAGAACAAACTGATGTCGATTAACGTGATAACTATTTTACGTAATAAAATTGTAGGAGCTATCATCCGCGATTTATCGTCGCCAATGCTTGAGCGGGCTGAAATAATTGAACGCGCAAGACAGGTTAATCGTAAAAACATGAAAACAGTACAGGAAATTGCATTCCTGCTGGGTGAAAATGCAGCGCAAACCGAAGAATTGCTTAACTCCATAATCGAGTCGCAAAAATACGATGTTGACGAAGAAAACTAAGAAGCATGGCCAGGCAATCGTACCATACCGAAATAGAAATTCAACAACTGCGCCCCAAGGGTGAGGAAGTATGTGGCGATGTTTTTTTCTCGAAACGCTTTCCCGATGAGGAACGTGTCATCTTAGTGTTGTCAGATGGTATTGGCCACGGCATACAAGCCAGCGTGCTGGCCACACTAACAGCCACAATGGCCTTAAACTACTCAAGCTTTCACACCAAACCCGAAATAGCTGCGCAAATTATAATGGACGTACTGCCGTCAACCGGTAACCGGCCAAGCTATGCAACATTCACAGTAATTGAAATTGAAAAAGACGGGCTTGTTAGAATCATCAATTATGACAACCCGCCGGTAATAATTGTTCGTGGTAAACAACAGTTTAAACCAGTGAAGATTTACGAACTTGAAGTTGGAGGTAAAGGCAACAACAACAAAACATTACGCTGTCAGGAATTTTATGCCATGAAAGAAGACCGTATTGTTTTTTATACCGATGGTGTTACACAGTCGGGACTCGACACCCCCAGATACCTGATGGGCTGGGGCAACGACAATGTAAAAAACTTTGTATTCAAACAAATCGAGAGCCAGCCTGAAATTTCAGCCACCAAACTTGCCCGAAAAATTGTAAACAAAGCGCTCACAAACGATAATTACACACTCAAAGATGATACAAGCTGCGGTGTTATATATTTCAGGCAACCCCGCGAAACTATGCTCATCACCGGCCCTCCATTTTACAAAGTTAAAGACAAGGGCTTCATTCAACACATTACCGACTTTAAAGGGTCTAAAATGATATGCGGTGGCACAACAGCTGAAATCATTGCCCGCGAAATGGGGCTTGAAATAAAATCGGTACAATACCGTGCCGATCCCACACTACCTCCAATTTATAAACTGAAAGGCTTTGACCTTGTTACCGAGGGCATTCTCACTATTGGCAAAGTAGAAGAAATACTCGACAACCACACCAGTAACACCCGCTTGTACGATTCACCTGCCGAAGAAATTGTAAAACGACTCCTGAGCAACGATATCATTCACTTACTGGTAGGCACCCGTATTAACTGGGCACACCACGACCCCGATCAACCCGTTGAAATTGAAATAAGAAAAACAGTAGTCAAACGCATTGTGAAACTCCTACAGCATAAATTTTTCAAAAAAGTTTATGTGGAATATGTGTAAAGCCTGCCCTGCCATGTTTCACGTTTTGCCAATTCTTTTTCCAGTTTTGCTACAAATTCATAATTTTTTACCCCCCATTTAGGGGCTATAACCATATCAGATGGAGACTGACTAACAAACCGTTCCAGAAATATGTCAGGTTTCAGTTTTTCGAGATATGCAATTATCAGGTCAATATAATCTTCAACAGAATAAAAAATATTAAACATACCGGGATCCTTAGCATACTGATTTGCCATTACTGTCCCTTTTTGTATTTGCAATTGATGTAACTTAAGGTTTTCAACAGGCAACTTAGACAATAGCTCCGACTGTTCCAGCATCATCTCATGCGTCTCTCCCGGCAACCCCAACATCATGTGCGCACATGAATGTATATTTCGCTTCGCAAGATTCTCAATGGCTGTAACCGAATCGTTAAACGAATGCCCGCGGTTAATACGATCCAGCGTCTCATCCCTGCACGATTCAACGCCTAATTCAATCATCACATAACACTCGTGTGATTTTTGCTCCAGATAATCCAACACTTCAACGGGCAAACAATCAGGGCGGGTTGCGATCACCAACCCCTTAATGCGTGGATGCGACAATGCCTCTTCATATAGCAATATTAAATCCTGAAGAGGTGCATGTGTATTTGTGTAGGCTTGAAAATACGCAACAAAATCAACCGCATTGTATCGGTTCGAAAAAAAAGTGATACCTTTTTCAACTTGCTCTGTTACTCCGGCTTCAAGGTTACAATATGTTGGTTTAAATGTTTTATTGTTACAATAAGTACAACCTCCGTAACCTTTTAAACCGTCGCGGTTTGGACACGTAAATCCGGCATCAATTGAAACTTTTTGAACCCGGCCTTTAAACAATCGCTTAAAATGTGTTGAAAAATCGTTATAACGTTTTTCGTGCCCCCAAGGAAAATTTTTAGTATCTTGAAACATGCAACAAAAGTAATCAATGATAACTAATTTTTAAATGTTAATAATTTTTGGCTTTTATTAAATTATATATGTTTTGAAAACTACTTTTGTTTTTTACTTTTGACGTTTTGGAAGACAACAAAATATGCTTACAGAAGAAAACTTAGAACAAACTAGCAAACAGGGCATTACGAAAAAAGACATTGAAAACCAGCTCCGTATTTTCGAGCAAGGTTTTCCGCCCCTTGAGATCGTTGAAGCAGCCACCCCTGCAAACGGCATTAAAATCTTGTCAGATGATGAGGAAGCACGACATGTTTCAATTTTTGAAAATGCGCTCTCTTCAGGTCTTAATGCTACAAAATTCGTCCCCGCTTCAGGCGCGGCAAGCCGAATGTTTAAAGATTTATACAATTATCTTGAAACTGATGAAGAAACCGATTTCATAAAAACATTCATTGAAAACATAGATAATTTTGCTTTTTACGAACAATTAAAAGCGATAACCCCCGATGAAACACCCCGAAAGTTTATCGAGAACCTTCTGTCCGAAGAGGGATTAAACTATGGTAAACTTCCTAAAGGGTTGTTGACATTTCATAAATACAAAGACAAATCCCGTACCCCTTTTGAAGAACATTTGGTTGAAGCAGCAGCATATTGTGCGGGTTCTAAGGGAATAGCCAATATACATTTCACAATATCCCCGGAGCATAAAGAAGGCTTTGATAACCTCATAAAAAATGTTGTACCTGAATACCAAAAGCGTTTTGGTATTAAATTTAACATTTCATTTTCGGTACAACATAAAAGTACCGATACGATAGCTGTAGACTTAAACAACAAGCCATTTAAAGATGAAGATGGCAGTTTAGTATTCAGACCCGGAGGTCACGGAGCTTTGATTCAGAACTTAAACGAACTTGATTCGGATATCATTTTCATAAAAAACATCGACAATGTAGTGCCCGATAAACAAAAGCACTACAATAACCGCTACAAAAAGGCACTTGCAGGATTATTGGTTTCGGTTCGGAACAAAGCATTTGAGTACCTCGAAAAATTAAATAAGCCCGAGGCGGAAAACAATGCACAACTTCTGAAAAATGTAGAAGACTTTTTAAAAAAAGAGTTACATATATACTCCGATACAGCACTCAATACACCTGCCGATAAATTAAACTTTTACAAAACATTATTAAACAGGCCTATTCGTATTTGTGGTATGGTGAAAAATCAGGGTGAACCAGGAGGCGGACCTTTTCTTGCAAAGAACCCCAACGGTACGGTATCGTTACAAATTGTTGAAAAAGCACAAATTGATATGGATAATCCACAACAGGTTGAACTGTTAAATAAATCTACTCATTTCAATCCTGTTGATATAATATGTAGCACAAAAAATTACAAGGGACAAAAATTCGATTTACTGAAACACACCGACCCAAATACCGGATTTATATCGGTTAAATCGAAAAGCGGAAAAGAAATGAAAGCGCTTGAATTGCCGGGACTTTGGAACGGGGCAATGAGCGATTGGAATACCGTATTTGTTGAAGTGCCGATCGAAACTTTCAATCCGGTTAAAACCGTAATCGATTTGCTAAGACCCGAGCACCAAAAATCATAATTCATTAATCTTCAATTAAAACAAAAAAGGAGTTGAGCGTGAACTGGGGAACTGAAGATTTTTACGAAGAAGAAAACGAAATTAACGAAGCATTAAAGCGCTACGAGCTTATGCTCAAAAAAGGTGCAAAAATATATTTCGATGTTATTCAAATCGAATACATTACCGAACGCTTTATTGAGGAAGGTAGATTTATGCCTGCACTACAAGCTGTAGATATGGGAATTGAAATGCATCCCACCTCAATTGCACTAAAAGTTCGCAAAACCAATATTTTATTCAATATTGGCGAAATTGAGCATTCGTTAAAGCTATCGAATGATCTTTTATCAATTGAAAAAACCAATCACGAATTACATTTATTGAAAGGCTCAGCACTTTTACTGTTAGGAAAAAAACGCGAAGCCGACCAGTCATTTCAGCTGGCTCTCGAATATTCTATTGACGACAAAGAAGAAGTACTTTTCAATATTGGTTTTGCTTATGAGCAAAGCGGCGATTACAAACGCACCATTCATTATATGCAGGAAGTACTGGAAATAAACCCCCATAGCGATTCTGCATTGTACGAAATGGCTTTCAGTTATGAAAAAATAAATGAAAACGAGAAAAGTTTAGAATACTATAACCGCTATCTCGACATCGATACTTTCTCAGATTCTGCCTGGTTTAACATGGGTATTATCTACACCAAGCTAAACCGCATGGAAGAATCGATAGAATCATATGAATATGCTTTGGCCGTTAATGAGGATTTTCCTAATGCTTGGTTTAATTTAGGGCACTCGAACATGATATTGGCAAGATACGAAGAAGCCATTGAAGCATTTAACACGTATTCTAAATACGACGATGCAAACGATGAAGTTTTTTGCCTGATTGGAGAAAGTTACTTAAAATCGGATAACATAGACGAGGCATTTAACAATTTTCAAAAAGCCATTACATTTAATAAAAAAAATGCCCAGGCATATTTTGGAGTTGGGCTTACGCTCAAGTTAAAAAGCGAATTGTATCAATCGATGAAATACCTTCAAAAAGCTCTGAATTACGATGAAACAAACAGCGACTACTGGTATGTAATGGGCGAGGTAGCAAGTGCATTAAACTATCACGACTTAGCAGACGATTCATTCAGGGAGGCGTGTAACCTTGCCCCAAAAAGCCTCACTAACTGGTTAGGGCATGCTCAAATGCTTTATAAAAATGGCCGTGTCATTAAAGCAATTTCCGTTTTAAATGAAGCTCAAAAGCACCACAGCAACAATGCGCTAATAAACTACAGGCTGGCTGCATATTTACTGGAAAGTGACAATGAGCCCAAAGCAATTAAGCATTTAGAAAAAGCACTGATAAACGATTACAAAAACTATAATTATTTATTTGAAACATATCCCGAAGCACGGTATAGTGATTCGGTCAACAAGCTTATTTCAAAATACAATCCCATTAATTCATAATTAAATGAAGCAATATATCGGCCTCTTTTTAAAAGGAATGGGCATGGGAGCAGCGAATGTTGTACCCGGAGTCTCAGGAGGAACCATAGCGCTAATAACCGGCATTTTCGAAAAACTGATAGATTCAATAAAATCGTTTGACATTTTAGCCATCAGGTATTTTTTCTCCGGAAAGTTTAGGCAATTTGCTCAACATGTTAATCTTTATTTTCTGCTAGCCCTATTTGCCGGAATTTTTGCCAGCATCATTTCAATAGCACGCATTTTTGGATATCTCCTTGAACATCATCAAATACACCTGATGTCGTTCTTTTTTGGACTGATATTGGCATCAATATACTTTGTAGGCAAAACCATTGACAAGTGGAACATTCCGGTAATTATCAGCTTCATAGCAGGAACAGCAATTGCAGTTTCATTAACGGTACTTGAGCCGGCACAGGAAAACGCCTCACTTTGGTACTTATTTATTTGTGGTATTGTAGCCACTTGCAGCATGATTCTTCCCGGACTTTCCGGATCTTTTGTCCTCATAATGATGGGAAACTACCAGCTGGTTATGATAGATGCCGTAAACAACCTGGATATGAAAACACTTATACCAGTGATTATTGGAGCAGTAACCGGATTGCTAATGTTTTCAAATCTTTTGTCATGGCTATACAAAAAATTTCGAAATCCAACCATTGCTATCCTTACAGGTTTTATACTTGGTTCGTTGGGTATAATCTGGCCTTGGAAAACCGTAATACCTGTTAAAAATGAACTCGGACAAATTATGTATAAAGACGGGGAGGCCATTATTAAAGGTTACAACTGGTTTTTACCTGAACATTTTAATACAGAGGTTATTTTAGCCCTGTTTTTTATCATTACCGGGATTATTGTAATTTGGGGCACTGAAATCTTAGCAACACGAAAAAGTACAAAACACTAAGAAAGCATATCACAATGAGGACATTTGGATTAGTAGGTTACCCGCTGGGACATTCATTTTCGAAAAAACATTTCACCGAAAAATTTGAAAAAGAAAATTTATCAGACCACCAGTACGTCAATTTTGAAATAGATAGTATTGCCAAATTCCCCGGCATTTTCGATTTTTATGATAACATCGCTGGACTAAACTGCACCATTCCTTACAAGCAACAAATCATACCGTTTTTGAATGAAATTGATGATGAAGCAAAAGCAATAGGAGCAGTTAATACCGTTAAAATAATCAACACTAAGGATGGCATGCGTTTGAAAGGCTTTAATACCGATGTAATCGGTTTTGAAGAATCGCTAAAACCAATGCTGAATGAGTCACACAAAAAAGCATTGATTTTGGGAACTGGTGGGGCATCAAAAGCTGTAAAGTTTATTTTATCAAAATTAGGCATCGAATATATTTCAGCATCCATTGAAGAAGAGCTCTTTGAAAACGAAATTCGCTACAGCGACATATACAAAGAAACTATTGCTGAACGAACAGTAATTGTCAACGCTACCCCGCTTGGCACTTACCCAAAAGTTGATACATGTGCAGACATTCCTTATGAAGCAATCACCGATAAACATGTTCTTTTTGATTTAGTATATAATCCTGAAGAAACACTTTTTATGAGGAAAGGCAGAGCACAAGGTGCCAAAGCAAAAAACGGACTTGAAATGTTGCACAGACAAGCCGAAGCTGC
>JAQIDF010000070.1 GCA_027858145.1 Prolixibacteraceae bacterium
CTCGATGGAATGCCTTGTTCTGAATTATAAAATCTTAACTTTTGACCAGTCAATATTAATGGACAAAAATAAATGAATAATAAAATCAATCGAGCTTTGTAATTCATAGTATTTCAGTAAGAAGGTATTATAAAAAAACAAAAGGTATCTAACAATCACTGATGATCGTTAAATACCTTTTATCACATAGGTTTATTTCCGGTACATGTAAAACATATTCAAGTCATCATATTACTCTACAATCAACTTTTCGATTTCAGAATAATTATCACCAATGAGTTGTAACAAATATAAACCTTTCATTAGATCAACATGAATTTGATCTGAGTATGTATCAACACGATACGACTTTTCGTAAATCATCTGTCCCTTGTTGTCGAGTAAAATTAGTGATTTGAATGGTTTCTGGCTTTTAATAGTAAAATCGGATGTTACAGGGTTAGGATATACTTTTACCGAGGCCGGCAGGTGTTGTTCATTAACACTGTCAATAATATCGTCATCACTGCAGTTCATGGCATCTTCTCCCATTCCGGTTGGTACAGTACCGGTATTGGTAAAATAGAGTTTATCCAGCTCTGCTCCATCTTCCCTGAAACATATTGCAATCTCATGATAACCGGTGTCAAGGGTGTAAACCATTGGGCTGTCATCTGAAAAGTTATGTACATCGTCCCATTGCCATGAGTTTCCGCCAACAATGCTGTTCCAGTTGGCCCATTCACCATCATCAACTTTCACCCAAAAGGAATCATCATCAGGACTTGGCACACGTACGCGCCCCCACAACTTATAACTGCCACTTTCAGTAAGATGTACTTCGTAAATCAAATGATCTAATGAATCGTCAGATGGATTGTTCAACGCCTGAACGCCAGAGGTAACTGTTAAGAATTCACCATTGGACACACTACTGCTGGTCAGCACATCCCAGTTATCGCCAACCTCGGCACATTCAGCTTCGAGCCAGATTTCTTCAGAGTTGTTATTGAACACAGAAATATTGACCGTATCAACATCTGTAGCCCCGTCGTTATCGGTTACGGTTAAAATGTATTGGTAGTCACCAATCGACAGGTCAACTTCATAATCAGCTGCGGTTGATATCTGGTAACCGCCCTGGCTCCATGAATATTTAGCAATTTCACCATCGGCATCGGTGCTCTCTGAACCGTTCAGTGTAACAGTTACCCCGCTGCCTGTTTCGTCAATTATTTCTATATCGCCGCCGCCTGAGGCAACAGGAGTTTCATTTCCGTATCTTCCACCGTTTGATGGTTCAGAAGTGAAGGTTGTAATACTTTTTGCATCAACCGTTGCAGAAAAATAGCCTGCTTCAACAGAGACAGCACCGTCGTTCACAACTTTTTTTGTTTCAGAAGATGTAAATTGTGTCAATTCATCGACGCCGGCAATTTTATTTTCAATAGCAAAATCAAGGTTTACAGGGGTGCTGTTTTCATTTACAACAACAATAACCATACTCGAATCGGTTTTATAGGCTGTTGTTGTCACATTGCTTTTGGTTTCGAAATTTGTTTCAACCCGGTGGGCACCATGGCGAATAAACTTTGAAAACTGCGACATCACGTAACCTTTGTCGGTAATATTGCCCTCGTCGTCAATCAACCCGTAAAACCGGCGAATGTACCAGTAAACAAATGCGCTCATATTGGCATCCATGCATAAATTGATTTCATGGGCGAGTGTCATAGCTAAATTCCAATCATTATCGCGCGGACTTCCACTTCCATAAAGATGCTCGGTCATCCAAATCTCTTTTTCTTTTTCATAAGCCAGCGGATAGTAAAAATCTTCTTCGGCTGTTCCATACAAATGCGTACCCAGTATATCCATTTGTGAATTGGCTACAGAATCCCTCAATAACGGACCAATCATATCGCGCCGGTACTGCAACGATTCGGGAGCAATAAGCCGGCAATTAATATCCTGTGCGTTTTCTTTCATAAAAGTTAGCATCTGGCTTGGTTCCCACCATGTCCAGCTATGCCAGTCTGGCTCGTTTTGAACCGAAATTGCATACAACGGTGCTCCATTTTCTTCCATATACGATACATAGTCGTTAAGATGGCTCACGTAATCATCGTAATACTCGGGCAATAAATAATTGTCGGTTCCGTAATCAGTCTCGCGTAAAAACTCGCTCATGTGCGATGGAGGATTCCATGGCGATGCAAAAACAAGGGCACCTTTTTCTGTAGCATATTGAGCAATAGGAAGTTCCTGGTTCCAGTTGTTTGAATTTGGATCGATGCGCAACCTGAAAATACTCAAGCCAATTTCACCCGGATCGTTATCAAAAGCTTTTTCCTGCATATCTTCGTTCAGCACCTGACCAGTCCAGGAGTTAATATGGATACCTCCAAAACCTCTGATAATTTGCTTTTTATCGGCCATATCAATTGTCACATCGCTGTTTTCTGCCATGTACGATTCATCGGGTACAAATCTGATGTTTTTCACTTTAAAGGCATTGGCCACACCACTGTTCCAACGCAAATAAACATCGTGCTGGCCTGACAGGCTATCTATTTCAGCACTGAATGCTGACCATTGGTTCTCACCTCCGGTATCTGCAATTTCCAGCAAAGCCACTTTTGTACCTTCGCGTTCAATATCGTCAATCCATATTTCAAGCTCACCTCCCGATTCAGAAGCAGCCTGAACCTCAACCAATGCGGGAATCCGGGCGTCTTGTCCCAGATCAACACCAGCAAGCATTAACCAGCCACCTTTATCGGTGCTGTTTATCATACCACGGTTATCGCCTGAACCTTCAGCCAACAACCCGAAATAATTATTGAATCCCACAAGCGGCAACTCTGAAAAGCCGTCTTTAAAGGCGTACATATCAAAATGAGCTTCATTTTTGCTGGCATATAACCCATTACTTGTACCTACCCACCAGTTGTAATTTTCCTGCCCTCCATCGAGGTCGTGTACCTGAATGGTTTCGCCTATCGACATCCATGTAATACCGTTAGAACTATAAAAACCGGTTAAGCTGTGATTATTGCGTTCAACTTTTAACCACAATTCATTACCAATGCTGTTATTAATTTCAACATGAGTATCCATAAATCGGTACCCGATTGTTTTTCCACTGTTATAACCACTGTAAAATTCCGCCGTTACCGATTCATTACCATTTGTAAAATAAATACCGGCCTCTTCGCCATTAGCAGTAGCATTAAAAT
>JAQIDF010000515.1 GCA_027858145.1 Prolixibacteraceae bacterium
TCTGTAATCGTATCAAAAGCTCCAATTATTTTGTGCCTTTGACCGGGTGTTACAGGTTTTAATTTACGTACTGCCATATTTTACTAAATATTGCTATAAAAATCTATTGTTTGTCCTTCATCCAAGGTTATAATTGCCTTTTTGTAAGAACTTGTCTTTCCTTTTTGTATACCACTTTTAGTATAACGATATTTGGATTTTCCACCATATACCATTGTATTAATCGACGCAACATCAACATCGTACAGTTGCTTGATTGCTGCTTTAATCTGACTTTTAGTGGCTTGGCGGTTTACAACAAAACCATAACGGTTCAGCTTTTCTGTCTGTTCCGTCATTTTTTCTGTTACCAATGGTTTATATAAAATGTCCATTTTTGCCTATTTAATTGTTAAACACACCTTCAATATTCTCTAACGAACCTTCAAGCAAAACTATAGATGAAGCGTTAAGAATGTCATATGTTGTTAAATCAGAGATAATTACAACTTTTACACCCCTTAAATTTCTGGATGACAAATATATGTTTTTATTTGCTTCTGATAAAACGAACAACGACTTTTTATCGTTTATTTTCAGATTATTCTGAATTGACACGAATTCTTTTGTTTTAGGTGTTTCAAAATTGAAATCTTCTAAAACAATAAGGCTATTGTCTTTTGCTTTATATGTAAGTGCTGATTTTCGGGCTAATTGTTTAACTTTTTTATTCAGTTTAAACCCGTAATTTTTTGGCCTTGGGCCAAATGCACGACCACCTCCGCGGAATAAAGGCGACTTAATACTACCTGCACGTGCTGTACCGGTTCCTTTTTGTCGCTTTATCTTACGTGTACTACCACTTATATCGGCACGTTCTTTCGCTTTGTGTGTACCCTGACGTTGGTTTTCCAAGTATTGTTTAACATCAAGATATATTGCATGGTCGTTAGGCTCGACACCGAAAATCTGATCACTTAAATTGACCTTTTTCCCGGTTTCTTTTCCTTCGATATTTAATACATTTAATTCCATTACTTCCAAATAATTAAGTATGAACCTTTAGCTCCGGGAACTGATCCCTTAACTACAAGCAAATTACTTTCAGGAATTACTTTTAAAACCTGAAGGTTTTCAATTGTAACGTTTTTTCCTCCATCACGTCCGGCCATTCGCATTCCTTTGAATACTCTTGACGGATACGATGAGGCTCCGAGAGAACCTGGTGCACGTAAGCGGTTGTGCTGTCCGTGGGTAGCATCGTTAACACCTTTAAAGTTATAACGTTTAACAACGCCCTGAAAACCTTTACCTTTTGTCGTACCGGTAATTGTTACCCATGGTAATTCGTTAAACATATCAACTGTAAGTGTGTCGCCCAAGCTAACCTCTTCTTCAAATGGGTCAACTTCATAGACTTTACGTTTCGGGCCTGTTCCTGCTTTTTTAAAGTGTCCGAATTGGGCTTTTGTAGTATGCTTCTCTTTTTTGTCAGCATAGCCTAATTGAACCGCAGAATAACCATCGTTTTCGTCAGTTTTTACCTGAGTAACAACGCATGGGCCAGCCTCGATCACAGTGCATGGAACATTTTTTCCCTCGGCACTGAATACGGATGTCATTCCGATTTTTTTTCCAATTAATCCTGGCATTTTTTACTCCTTTTTAATGATCAAACTTTAATTTCAACTTCGACACCACTTGGTAACTCAAGTTTCATAAGAGCATCGATAGTTTTTGCTGTTGAGCTGTAAATATCGATCAACCTCTTGTATGAGCTGAGCTGATACTGATCGCGTGCTTTTTTGTTCACAAAAGTGGAACTCAAAACTGTAAAAACACGTTTGTGTGTTGGTAGTGGTATTGGACCACTTACCACAGCACCTGTTGTTTTAACAGTCTTCACAATCTTTTCAGCCGACTTGTCAACCAAGTTGTGATCGTAAGATTTCAGCTTAATTCTGATTTTTTGACTCATGATTATAATGTATCAAATTATAGTAAATCAATACGTCCCTTAGCTTCGGTAAGTACTTCAATTGCGATGTTTTTTGGCACTGCTTGATAGTGTGCAAATTCCATCGATGATGTAGCTCTACCTGAAGATAATGTACGCAATACGGTTACATATCCAAATTGTTCTGCAAGGGGCACCATTGCTCTAATAACACGTGCACCACCTTTTGACTCCATACCTTCAACGTGGCCACGACGGCGGTTAAGGTCTGAAATAATATCTCCCATGTACTCTTCGGGCGTTACAATTTCTGCTTTCATTATTGGCTCCAACAATGTTGGTTGTGCTTTAGATGCTGCACTTTTAAATGCTTGCTTTGCACAAATTTCGAATGAAAGTTGATCGGAATCGACCGGGTGGAACGATCCGTCGAGTAATGTTACTTTTAATGATTGTACTTCGAATCCAGCCAATGGACCGTTAGACATTGCATCTTTAAATCCTTTTTCTACCGATGGGATGAATTCACGAGGTATCCTTCCTCCTTTAACTGAATCTACAAACTCAAGACCAGACTTGCCTTCTTCGGCAGCTTCTACCTTAACAATAATGTCTGCAAATTTACCACGACCACCGGTTTGCTTTTTAAATGTCTCACGGATCTGAACTGAACCTTTAATAGCTTCTTTATATGAAACTTGTGGTTTGCCCTGATTACATTCAACTTTAAATTCGCGCTTTAAACGGTCGATAATAATATCAAGGTGAAGTTCACCCATTCCACGAATAACAGTTTGTCCGGTTTCGTGATCGGTATTTACCTGGAAAGTTGGGTCTTCTTCGGCAAGTTTACCCAGCCCCATTCCGAGTTTATCTAAATCCTTTTGTGTTTTTGGCTCAACAGCAATTCCGATTACCGGATCTGGGAATGACATTGATTCCATTACGATCGGATTTTTCACATCGCAAAGCGTATCGCCGGTACGGGTATCTTTTAAACCTACCACTGCACAAATATCACCAGCTTCAATTACTTCACGAGGCTGTTGCTTGTTTGAGTGCATTTGATAGATACGGGAAATACGTTCTTTTTTGCGAGTACGTGGATTTAAGTATGTACCACCACTTTCAAGTTTTCCTGAATAAACCCGCACAAAAGTTAACCTTCCCACATAAGGGTCGGTGGCAATTTTAAATGCTAAGGCTGAAGTTGGTTCATCAACATCAGGCTTTCTTTTAAGTTCTATTTCTTCATCATCTACATCAAGACCTGTTACCGTACCTTTATCTAAAGGACTTGGCAGGAATGCACAAATTGCATCGAGTAGACGTTGTACACCTTTATTCTTGAATGCAGAACCGCACATCATAGGGATGATAGCACCTGACTGAGTTGCTTTTCGAATTACATCAAGCATTTGCTCTTTGGTAATTGAATCAGAATCTTCGAAGAAGCGTTCCATCAAATCTTCATCTTGCTCAGCAACTGATTCAACAAGCTTCTCACGCCATTCGTTTGCCTGTTCAATCATGTCTTCAGGAATTTCCTCAAGAGAGTAATTAGTCCCCATGTTCTCATCTTCGTGCCAAACAATGGCTTTCATTTCCACAAGATCAACAACACCTATGAATGTTTCTTCCGATCCAATAGGTAACTGAAGAGGTACAGGGTTGGCTTTCAACTTTTCAATAATGTCATTATACACATTGAAGAAGTCAGCTCCCTGTCGGTCCATTTTATTTACAAAAGCAATACGCGGAACACCGTATTTTTCGGCCTGACGCCAAACGGTTTCCGACTGAGCTTCAACACCACCTACAGCACAAAAGAGTGCCACAGCACCGTCGAGCACACGTAGCGAACGCTCTACTTCTACAGTAAAGTCAACGTGTCCCGGAGTATCAATGATGTTAATTTTGTGTTCGATATCATCGTATTTCCACTCTGTTGTTGTAGCAGCTGAAGTAATGGTAATACCACGCTCCTGCTCCTGCTCCATCCAGTCCATTGTAGCTGCCCCGTCGTGTGTTTCACCAATACGGTGCGTTATACCTGTATAAAACAGGATACGCTCGGTAGCAGTTGTTTTACCGGCATCGATGTGAGCCATGATACCAATATTTCTTGTATATTTTAAGTCTCGTTTTGCCATTTTAAAAAACCAATCTTAACTAAATCAAATAAAAAACAAATATTTAGAAACGGAAATGAGCAAAAGCACGGTTTGCCTCAGCCATTCTGTGAATTTCTTCTTTCTTTTTATAAGCTCCTCCCTCATTATTATAACCAGCCTGAATTTCAGCAGCCAGCTTCTCACTCATTGAGCGTCCAGCACGTTTGCGTGAAAACTGAATCATATTTTTAATTGAAATAGATAGTTTTCTATCCGAGCGGATTTCCATAGGAACCTGGAAAGTAGCTCCACCAACCCTACGACTTTTAACTTCAACTTGAGGGGTGATATTTTCTAATGATTTTTTCCATACCTCTAAAGGTGAAACATCATCATTGTTCATTTTCTGCCCAATTATTTCCATTGCGCCATAAAAGACAGCATAGGCAGTTGTTTTTTTACCATCGACCATTAGGTCGTTTACGAAACGAGTTACCATAACATCGTTAAATTTAGGATCTGGTAATATGATCCTCTTTTTTGGTTTTGACTTTCTCATTTTGCAAAGTTTGTGTTATTCAAATCGGCTGTTCAAGTTTACGATCTTCAGTTCTTCCTGATGGAATCATTTACTCAACCAAACCACAACTCCAATAACTATTCAACACTTTAAATTACTTTTTCTTTGGACGTTTTGTACCGTATTTTGAACGGCGCTGGGTACGTCCTTCAACTCCAGCTGTGTCTAATGCTCCGCGAACGATGTGATAACGCACACCCGGAAGATCTTTTACACGACCACCACGAACCAATACAATTGAGTGCTCCTGTAAATTGTGTCCTTCACCCGGAATGTAAGCATTCACCTCTTTCATGTTAGTCAACCTAACCCTTGCTACTTTACGCATAGCTGAGTTTGGTTTCTTAGGAGTTGTTGTATAAACACGTACACATACTCCTCTACGCTGCGGACAGGAATCTAACGCTCTTGATTTACTCTTTTCTTCAATCACGTGTCTTCCTTTTCTAACTAACTGTTGAATTGTAGGCATTATACTTCGATTAAATTAATTATATAAAAATCAACTACTTTTATTTATCTCATTCTCAGTTTTTAAGAAATCCTCATCTTACAACAAGGCGCAATCCTTCTAAAAACGGTTGGCAAAAGTACTAATTTTCAGCAAGAAAAAAACATAAGTTTAAATTTTTTTTATAAAAAACAGTTTTTTAAAGAAACGTTAATCATGTGGAAGTCTTTATTTTGCTTAGTTCATGATAACGAAATAAAAAAAATAAAAAAAATCAACATGAAATTTATTTCGTTTAAATCTATTCATCACCATAGGTAAATCATGCAATTAACAATCATATTTGAATTATATAATTAACCAAGAAAACAATTTAACACCACTTTTAAGATAAAATGTCCCCGCGTTTCATCTCATATATATCATACTTTAGCAATCAAAATATCTAAATTGAAAACAACCTTTTAAAAAAGAAAGATGAAAAAAATAATTATCGGTATTACTCTGACAATCTATTCATTAATGACACCTAATATTTCAATTGCCCAAAAATTAGCATTCCCCGGAGCCGATGGGTGCGGCAAGTATGCAACCGGAGGAAGAGGAGGAGAAGTCGTTAATGTTACCAATTTGAATGATGATGGTTTGGGTAGCTTGCGGCATGCACTTGACGAAATAGAAGAGCCCCGCATTATTGTTTTTAATGTATCTGGTACTATCTTCCTGAAATCGGAAATTGAACTTGACCATGGTAATGTTACTATTGCAGGGCAAACTGCACCTGGTGACGGAATATGTATTGCTGGATATGGTCTTGATATTGAAGCTGACAACATTATCATCCGTTATGTAAGGTTCAGACCCGGAGATATTGCCGGCAAAGAGAATGATGCCTTAACAATAAAACGTAGCTCAAATGTGATTGTTGATTATTGCAGCATGAGTTGGAGCACTGATGAAACTTGTTCATGTTACGACAACACTAACTTCACATTGCAATGGTGTATTATTAGTGAAAGCCTGAATCAATCGGTTCACCACAAAGGTTCACATGGATATGGTGGTATATGGGGTGGGAAAAATGCTACATTTCATCACAACCTTCTGGCGCATCATAAAAGTAGAAATCCCCGACTTCACGGAAGTCGATATCACAAAGAACCCAAACTTGAAAAAGCTGAAATTGCAAACAACGTTATTTACAACTGGGGCTCAACCTGCATGTATGGGGGCGAAGCAGGAAACTATAATATCGTTGGAAATTATTTCAAACCCGACTCCGGAACAAAAAAGGATGCCAGAGAAGCATACATAAAGGTATTAAAATATGCGGGCGCATCATATAAAAGAGATAAAACTGACAAACGAATTATCAAAGAAGTTAAAAAAGGCAAAACAACATTCGGTAAAAATGGAATTATTAATAGCCAGGATGACACAAATAGCTGGACTGAACTTAAAACCGGAAAAATATTGACAGACACAGACAGTGATGGAATACCTGATAAATGGGAAATAAAGAATAATCTTCTATATTATATATGATTGGAGATTCAACAATGGCCGACAAACCCGACCTAAATTATCCGGAAAGGGGCTGGGGACAAGTTCTTCCAATATTCTTCGACTCAACATTAACCATCGACAACCATTCAAGAAATGGCAGAAGCAGCAGATCTTTTATATACGAATCGCGTTGGGACAGTGTGTATGGTAAGTTGACCCTTAACGACTATATTGTCATTCAATTTGGTCATAACGATGATGTGGTTACTAAAACCGGCCGGCACTCAACACTGGAAGAATACGACTATAATCTTTCAAAATTTGTACGAGAAACAAGAGAAAAAGGAGCACATCCAATATTATGCACACCCATTGTACGCAGAAGCTTTAATAAAGATAGTATTCTTGTTGAAACACACGGCAAATACACCGAGGTAGTTCGCAATGTTGCCTCAAGGTTTGATGTTCCTTTAGTTGACATGCACCATAAAAGCCGTGTAATGGTTAAAAAACTGAGGGTTGAAAAATCTATTCCTTTGTATCTTCATTTTCCTGCCAATGTTCACCCAAAGGCACCGGATGGCAAAAAGGATAATACACATTTTAACGAAGCAGGTGCAAAAAAAATGGCATCATTCTTTGTTGAGTACCTTATTGAGACTAATCACCCTCTGAAAAAGCATGGAAAAAAAGCTGCTCTGAAAAAACAACAACAGAAATTTATGGTAAAAAACTAACAAACAACTTCACACAAATAAAATGATACGAGTTTGCATTTTCATAATAATTTCAGTTCTGTGGTCATTCTCTGTTAAAGGACAAAACTTTCCGGTTGACTCGAAAAGATCGCCATATCTGGAACCTCGGCAGGAGGTCAGCTTGCGGCTCTTGTTGCCACAACCGGGCACTCAAAATTATTTGTTGACAGCACTTTTTTACCCGAATATTCAAACGAGGTACAAGCTTTAGTTAATATCGACGGTGTTCTGGCATTTTTACACCATTTATCGAGTGGCGAAGGTATCGATAAACCCGGCAAACCTTCAGCTGCTACACGTTGGTTTGGCAGTAATAAAAAAGAAAGTAAACCTTTATGGGAAGAAGCTTCTGCATTGAACCATGTAGATCATAACACACCACCAACACTTTTTATTAACAGTCAGCACCCCCGTTTTCATGCAGGCCG
>JAQIDF010000534.1 GCA_027858145.1 Prolixibacteraceae bacterium
TAAAATTCCGATAGACAGACCGCCGATTATCATCCGCATGTATTTCTTCTTGATTTTCGAAAAAATCTTTTCAATCGCAATATACATTTTGGTGAAATAAACAGACACTAAACCTGCAACAAGGCCAAGAGCAATATAAAATGGCAACTCGTTAAGTGCAAATGATGTTTGAACTTCAAAAGGATATAGTACATCCATTCCTAAAAAAAGATACGAAGTTAAAACAGCAGAAGCTGATGCAAGTAATAATGGGATAAGCGAAAAGGTGGTTAAGTCGATCATGATCACTTCAACAGCAAATACAATAGCTGCAATGGGTGCTTTAAAAATGGCAGCCATGGCACCTGTACAAGCACATGCAAGCAATAGTACCACATATTTATACTCTAACCTTAAAAACTTGCTGAGCTGCGAACCAATTGCAGCCCCGGTTGCCACAGTGGGGCCTTCCAGTCCTACCGATCCGCCAAAACCGACTGTAAAAGCAGAGGTGATAACCGAAGAGAATAGGTTGTGCTTGCCTAGATATCCTTTGCGTTGTGAAATTCCATAAAGTACGTTAGGGATACCGTGCCGGACTGGTTTCTTTAATATGTAGCGGACAAAAATATATACCAATGCAATACCAATAGAGGGATAAATAAAATACAGGTAATGATTTAATTCCTTGCTGAGAAGAAACCCGGGAATATTCTGAATGAATTTTACAGCATTTTTTATAATAACGGCAGCAAATCCAGCAGCTATGCCTACAACTATACTTAAAATTGTAATGAAGGCTTTGGTGCTGAGATTTTTGTTTCTCCAGCGATGAAATTCTTCCAGGAAGTTTTGTTTGTCGGCCATTTTTGATTTTATACAATAGAACAAAAATAGGTTTTTCGATTGTAAACAAAAATGTACAAACTTATTTTATTGGTTTTTATAAAAAGTATAAATAAGAATGTATTGGTATTTTTTTTTACGGTATCGATTGATCCCATGGTTGTGTTTATTAATCGTCCTAATGAAAGTTTGATTTGTGGAATATTATGAGTAAACATGAATTTTTTACAAAAATAGTTTAATAAATTCAATTTTGTTTTTCTATGATTTTATATATTGCTCCCTGTTTAGGAAAAAACATTAAATAACTATTAACATAACTTTTAAATTTGTATTAAATGGATAACAGGAACAACTTAAGAGTTGGCATGTCAACCTTTGGTGCCATCTTTTTTATTTTTGGTTTTGCTACCACGTTCATTGTAACAATGACGGCTCCGGTTAAAGCAATCTTTGGTTTGCCCGAATGGGCTGCACAGTTACTAGCGTCAGCATTTTTCATTACGTATCCGATATTGTCGATACCATCTGGGAAACTAGTGGCAAAAATCGGGTATAAGTGGACAGTAGTTTTAGGTCTGATCCTAATGGGTATTGGTAGTATAATATTTTGGCCTGCTGCCAGAATTCCTTCATTTCCACTATTTCTGGTTGCTACTTTTATTTTAGCTGCAGGGGTTGTGTTTTTGCAGGTAGCTGCTAACCCATATGTTACTGCGTTAGGGTCTGAAGACTCAGCTTCTAGCCGATTGAACCTGACACAGGCTCTTAATTCAGTTGCAACAATGATTGCTCCCTGGATTATATCGGTTGCAATTTTTCGTGGATTAGGTCTTCCTGCTGATGAGTCACTCATGACCAAGGCAGATGGATTGGCTGCTGCTGAGCGGGTGCCATTTCCTTTTATTGTTATGGCTATTGTAGTAATTGCTGTGGCGTTAGTTTTAGTTTCAATTAAGTTGCCTAAGTTGATATCTAATAAGAAAGAGGGAAAAGTAAAGAAAAGTATCTGGAACTATCCACATGTGATTCTTGGTGCTTTTGCCATTTTTGCTTATGTGGGTGCAGAAGTTGGTAACGCTGGTTTAATTGTAAACTATTTAAGAAGTTCAGGTGGTATCGATCCTGAAAAAGCTTCTACTTATGCCGCTATATATTGGGGTGGAGCCATGATTGGACGTTTCTTTGGTGCCATTATGTTCTCAGAGGTGAGAAGCAAGGTTAAAAAATATGGTATGGTTATAGCAGTACTGTTACTTGCTGTTGTGTCGGGGGCATTTGTAACTGCCACTGGATATGGTATATCAACATGGAATTTTAATGCAGGCTTAACATTTATGGCTATTGCTCTGGTTAATTTCATTCTAATGCAAATTGGCAGGGGTAAAGCTGCCCGTACTTTAGGGGTATTTGCGCTTATTGCTGCTTCTTTGTCTTTAATTACAACATTTACAACCGGCGATATAGCACTATGGACAGTAATTTCTATTGGTTTATTTAACTCAATAATGTTCCCTAATATCTTCTCACTGGCAGTGAGAGATCTCGATAGCGAAGAAATGGCTACTGCATCTGGTGTTATTAACTCATTGGTAGTAGGTGGTGCTGTTATTCCACCGCTTATGGGAGTTATAGCCGATTCGTTAGGTTATACATGGGCATTTGTTATACCTGCAATTTGTTATATTTATATCTTCTTCTATGCTGCGAAGGGGCATAAAGTTAGAACTGTCTGATGATTCTTTTAAAGTGTTTATAATATAATAAAAACAAAACTATGAAATTATCAATAGGAATCGATATAGGTGGTACTAATACTGCGATTGGTGTAGTTGATGGAAATGGTGAAGTATTGAATAAAACTTCAATTTCAACACCTTCACATGGCGATGTTGATCAGTATATCGAAGATATGGCTTCGGCTATAAGTGATTTGGAGAAGAAAGTGAAAAAAGATCATCCCAAAGCTGAAGTTCTGGGTGTTGGTATTGGTGCACCAAATGGTAATTATTACAATGGTACAATTGAACATGCACCCAACTTATCATTTAAAGGAATTGTTCCTTTTGTAGAGCTTTTAAAAAAGAAGTTTCCTGATTATAAGGCCATTACTTTAACCAATGATGCCAATGCTGCTGCTATTGGCGAAATGGTATATGGCGGGGCTAAGGGCATGAAAAACTTTGCAATGTTTACCCTGGGAACCGGCGTTGGAAGCGGTCTTATTGTTAATGGCGATTTAGTGTATGGTGCCGACGGCTTTGCCGGTGAATGTGGCCATACAACGTTAATTCCCGGTGGCAGAAAGTGTGGTTGTGGCGGAAATGGGCATCTTGAAGCGTATTGTTCAGCTCCGGGCATGAAACGTACTGCTTTTGAGATATTGGCTCGCGATAACGCTGCTGACAGTGTTTTAGCTGATAAATCATACAATGAACTTGATTCGAAAGCAATATTCGATGCTGCTGAAAAAGGAGATAAAGTTGCTCTGGAAGTTTTTAAGCAAACAGGCCATTGGCTGGGAATTTCATTAGCCGATACGGTACACCATTTAAGTCCTGAAGCTATATTCCTTTTTGGAGGCCCAACAGCTGCTGGGGACTATATCTTTAAACCAACAATTGAATCGATGGAAAAACACTTGATTCCTGTATTTAAGGGTAAAGTTAAAATCTTGAAATCGGAACTTTCACTTGGTAATGCGGCTATTGTTGGATCCAGCGCTTTAGTCTGGAAGGATATTGAGTAATTTAAAACACTCTATTAATATTTAAACTGCAACATGTCATAACAGATTTGTTGCAGTTTTTTTATGTAATTATATTTTGAGATAATTCTGCTATAGGATTGCATTATATTGTTTATTTTTGTTCAAACTTTTTTTTTATGGAGATTCACGACATACCAATTTCAATCGATATTTTACGAAAACGATTTCCTTTTTTCGAAGCAGCTTTGCTTGAAGATATTTCAAAAGAAGGAGAATGGGTAACCGTAGAGGCTGGTGATGAATTGATGTCGGAAGGGAAATATATTAAAAGTTTCCCTATCGTTCTTGAAGGGCTGATAAAAGTTTGCCGTCGTGATTCTGAAGACAGGGAGGTGTTACTTTATTACTTAAATCCCGGTCAGGTTTGCGCCATGGCTTTAACCTGTTGTATGGGACGCATGCAAAGCAATATTGGCGCTTATGCCGAGGTGGATACCGAAATTATTCGTATTCCGGTTGATTGTCTGGATCGCTGGATGCTGGAGTTCACTACTTGGAAAGAATTTGTAATGTATGCTTATCGAAGCCGCTTTGATGAACTTCTTACAACAATAGATAGTATTGCCTTTAAAAAAATGGATGAACGCTTGCTTAAGTTCTTCACCGATCGGTTTAATGTTACCGGAGAGACTGTTTATAAAGGGACTCATCAGGAAATTGCCAATAGCTTAACAACCTCTCGTGAGGTGATTAGCCGTTTGTTGAAACAACTCGAAAAAGAGGGTGCAATTACAATTGGCAGAAATAAAATTGACTTCTCATCACTTGTGTGATAATTATTACCAAAATACTTTTCGTTATTCTTTTTATTTGCATTGTAAAAACAACGATACAATGCTAAATTTTATAATAAAATACAAAGGTTATATCATTGGAGCTGCATTAGGCGCACTTGCCGGTTTTTTATACTGGCATTTTATTGGATGTAATTCAGGTACATGCCCGATTACATCGCAATGGCAAAATTCAACAATTTATGGCGCTTTAATGGGACTTTTACTCGGTAGTTCGAGAAAGAAAGGGAAAGACCGTGATAATAAAAATTGAGAAATGGCATCATTTAATGAAATTATAAATAGTGGAAAACCCGTCTTGGTCGATTTTTATGCCGACTGGTGTGGGCCATGCAAAATGATGGCTCCCATTCTAAAACAAGTAGCTGATAACATGGACGGTATTAGAGTAATTAAAGTTGATGTTGATAAAAATGGTGAAGCTGCTGTAAGGTATGGGGTGAGAAATGTACCTACCCTGATGTTATTTCAAAATGGAAAAATTAAATGGCAGGGTGCAGGGGTTTTGCAAGCCGACCAGATTGAACAAATTATTAAAACTAAAAGTTTGATATAATGCAATAATATTTAAAATTTCAAATAAGATAGATTCTGATTGTAAACATATTTAATGGTTTTTATTTTATTTTGATTGCTCATAAGTAACTGGTAAGCGGGGGTGGTTCCCCGCTTTTTTTATTAATTAATGGTTTATTTTCTTGTTTTTATAACATCTGGAATTAAATTCTTAAATTACTTGTTTAATTTTGCCGTCACGTTTAATTTTGATAATAAAGGGATTATATAAAGAGGGGAATTATGGAGAGACTTATTTCAATGTTAATTATTGTGTTGGTATCATATATAGCAGCACGCTTTTTATTGAAATGGATTTTTAAATCGTCTATTATGTTTACCATGGCACATCTAATGGTTATATTAATAATGTTGGTGAGTGTTGATATGTCGTTGGTGGGGCAAATGGGACAAATTCATGCTGCTTGGGCTGTTCCGTTGAATTTTGGTGTGGGGGTTTATGTTTTTCTGCTAATCAGAAAAAAAATTGCTATACCTTTACAGAGAGCTATTCAGCAAGTACAGGATTTATCGGATGGAAACTTAAAGCTTGATATCGGGAAAACTAATTCAAAAAATGAAATTGGAATTTTAAATAATTCACTATATCAATTAGTTGAAAAATTAAAGAGTATCATTGGTGAGATCCAGGTAAGTGCTGATAACTTAACCAATAATAGCACACATTTAAGCTCTATATCTGAAGAATTATCGCAGGGGGCTGCAGAACAGGCATCAAACCTTGAAGAAGTGTCCTCGACCTTTGAAGAGATATCTGCTACTATTGATCAAAACATTGAGAAAGCTAAAGAAACCGGAAATATTTCAGCAACTGTTAGAGAAGGAGTAACTGATATGGTTAATGGCTTGAAATATGCAATGGATACTTACGAAAAAATATCCCAGCACATTTCCGGCGTTAATGATATTTCGTTCCAGATTAATATTCTTTCGTTAAATGCAGCAGTTGAGGCGGCACATGCCGGAGAATACGGGCAGGGGTTCGCGGTAGTTGCAGCAGAGGTTCGCAAACTTGCCGATGCCAGTAAAGATTTAGCGGCTAATGTTAGTAAGCTTTCTGAAAAAAGCCAGCAAGATACTACTGAGGCAACAAAATCGATGAACGAGTTGATGCCTGAAATTGAAATGTCAAATAACCACATTCAGGACTTTGTAAGTTCTAATATTGAACAGGGCAGCAGTGTTGTACAGGTTAACAACTCCATTCAGCAAATGAATAATGTTACGCAACAAAATGCTTCAGCATCTGAAGAGATGGCTGCAAATGCCGAAGAGATGGCTGCACAGGCCGAAAGTCTTACTGATCTGATTAAGTTTTTCAAGTTGTAATATGTCAAATCTAAAGTAGGTTCTATTGAATTTTGTCTGGATCAGAATTTCCGGTAGTTTTGTATGTATTAATGATCATCTAACTATTAAAAATATATTATGAAGTACAGGAAATTAGGAAAAACAGGCTTTGAAATTTCAGAAGTAAGTCTGGGTACCTGGCAGGTTGGTGGAAAATGGGGAAGCCATTTTGACCACAAAAACGCTGATCATATTTTAAATGCTGCAGTTGATAGTGGTATAAATTTTATCGACACAGCTGATGTGTATGGTGAAAACCCCGGGGAAAGCGAACAAGCTGTAGGCCGTTTGGTGCGTAGCCGTTCAGAGCAAATTTATGTGGCTACAAAATGCGGTCGCCAGCTTAATCCACACACCAGCGAAATGTACACACCGAAGGCACTAAGGGGCTTTGTTGAAAATAGCCTGAAAAATATGGGGCTCGATACAATCGACCTTATTCAGTTGCATTGCCCGCCACCCGAGGTTTATTATCGTCCTGAAATTTTTGCAGAGTTTGATAAATTGATTGACGAAGGTAAAATCCGGAAGCTGGGTGTTAGCGTTGAAAAAGTTGAAGAGGCGCTGAAAGCTATTGAATATGATAATGTTGATACGGTTCAGATTATTTTTAACATGTTCAGACAACGCCCGAAAGAATTGTTCTTCCGGGAAGCAAAGAAAAAAGATATTGGCGTAATTGTACGTGTACCGCTGGCCAGTGGTTTGTTAACCGGAAAATTTAGCCGCGATACTACGTTCCTGCCCGACGACCATCGCACTTTCAATCGTAATGGTGAGGCATTTGATAAGGGTGAAACTTTTGCCGGTATCGATTTCAATACCGGCCTGGATGCAGTTGAAGAACTGAAGAAAGTATTTAACAACGAAAACCTGGCTCAAGCTGCACTACGTTGGATTCTCTCATTTGAAGATGTTAGCACCGTTATTCCGGGAGCATCAAGTCTGGATCAGCTAAAGTCAAATGTTCAGGCGTCGGGTGCCGGTGGTTTAACCGATGACCAGAAAAAAGCTGTTAATGATATTTACAATCAGAAGATAAAAGGTTATGTACACCACCTTTGGTAAGCTATAGCTTTTTACGCAGCGATTTTTTTTGAGAATGTTGCTTCTTTTGATTTAACCTCTTTTCAACTGAGCTTTTTGTAGGCCTGGTTGGTTTACGTTTTTTTGTGTTTTTTAAGGCCATCGATATAATTTGATAAAATTTATCGATGGCTTTTTCTTTGTTTTTTAGTTGAGAACGCTCATCCTGAGCAGTAATTATTAGCTCATTGTTATTTGTGATACGATTTTTTAATCGTGATAGAATTTTATGCTTTTCCTGGTTGCTTAAAATTTCAGAATTGGCAATATCGAAACGAATTTCAACTTTTGTATTTACTTTATTTACATTTTGTCCGCCCGGACCACTGCTCCTTGAGGTTGCGAAAGTAAACTCGTTTTCAAATTTTCTGTCTTTTATATTGTGCATGATGCTTTCATTTAAAAATACCAATATAAACGCTAAAACCGATAATCGCAAATAGGTGTTAACAACCTTTGTGTTATTTGCTCATTAGCCATACAATAACCGTTATTTTTTTTATTTTTGCAGCACTTCATAAAAAAAGATAAAAGCATGTTTGAAAATCTAAGTGATAAACTTGAACGCTCCTTTCAGTTGCTGAAAGGACACGGAAAGATTTCAGAAATCAATATAGCTGAATCGTTAAAAGAGGTTCGCAGGGCATTGCTTGATGCCGACGTTAACTTTAAAATTGCCAAGAATTTTACCGACACGGTTAAAGAGAAAGCACTAGGGCAGGATGTGCTTAACGCCGTGAAGCCGGGTGAAATGATAGTGAAAATAGTTCACGACGAACTGGCTGAACTTATGGGCTTAAAAGCCGAAGAAGTTAATATTGATGGCACACCGGCCGTTATCCTCATTGCTGGATTGCAAGGGTCGGGTAAAACTACTTTTAGTGGAAAGCTTTCAAAATTCCTGAAAGATAAAAAAAGCAAAAAACCGTTATTGGTGGCCGGCGATGTTTACCGTCCCGCTGCAATTGAACAGTTAAAAGTAATTGGTGAGCAAATTTCGGTTCCTGTTTATACCGAAGAGGGCAACAAAAATCCCGTGGCAATTGCCAAGGCCGCTATTAAGCATGCCAAGCAAAACGGTCACGACCTGGTAATTGTCGATACTGCAGGGCGTTTAGCCATTGATGAAGAGATGATGAACGAAATTTCTTCGGTAAAAAAGGCTATCGATCCCAATGAAATTCTGTTTGTTGTCGATTCGATGACTGGTCAGGATGCGGTTAATACAGCAAAAGAATTTAACGACAGGCTCGACTTTGATGGTGTTGTACTTACCAAACTCGACGGTGATACGCGTGGTGGTGCGGCGCTTTCAATACGCTCGGTTGTTAACAAGCCTATTAAGTTTGTGGGTACCGGCGAAAAAATGGATGCCCTTGATATTTTCCACCCTTCACGTATGGCCGACCGTATTCTTGGTATGGGTGATGTTGTTTCGTTGGTAGAAAAAGCTCAGGAACAGTTTGATGAAGAAGAGGCCAAACGTGTTCAGAGTAAGGTGGCTATAGACCAGTTAAATGTTAATGACTTTCTGAAGCATATTAATCAGGTTAAAAAAATGGGTAACCTGAAAGACCTGGCCGGAATGATACCGGGAATGGGAAAAGCTATGAAGGATGTTGATATTGATGATGATGCTTTCAAACATATCGAAGCCATTATACATTCGATGACACCCGACGAGCGCGAAGCGCCTTCGTTATTGAATGGTACCCGCCGTAAACGAATTGCACAAGGCTCGGGAACATCGGTGCAGGAAGTAAACCGTTTGTTGAAACAGTTTACCGAAACACGTAAAATGATGAAAATGGTAAGCCAGGGAAAACGCGTGGGAAACATGGCCAAAGGGTTCAGGCGATAAAACACCAAAAAGATACATAAAATGATTCTTATCGATGGAAAAAAAGTATCGGCAGACATTAAAGCTGAAATAGCCGAAAAAGTAACGAAACTTAAAAGCAAAGGTGGAAAAACACCTCATTTGGCCGCTGTTTTGGTTGGTCACGATGGTGGAAGCGAAACCTATGTGGCTTTTAAAATAAAAGATTGCGAATCGGTTGGTTTTAAGTCGTCGCTGCACCGTTTTGAAGACGATGTAACTGAAGAAGAGTTATTGGCCAAAGTTAACGAGCTGAATAATGACGATGATGTTGATGGATTTATTGTTCAGCTTCCGTTACCGGATCATATTTCTGACCAGAAAGTAATTGAAGCTATCGACCCTAAAAAGGATGTTGACGGTTTTCACCCCGAAAATGTAGGCCGTATGGTTATTGGCTTACCCTCGTTTGTTTCGGCTACTCCCGCCGGGATTGTCGAATTGCTCAAACGCTATAATATTGAAACTTCCGGAAAAAATTGCGTTGTAATAGGACGAAGCAATATTGTTGGCCGCCCCATGAGCATTCTTATGTCGCAAAAGGCAATGAATACAACAGTTACTGTGGCACATAGCCGGACAAAAAACCTGAAAGAAGTTTGCTTAAATGCAGATATCATAATTGCAGCCATTGGTTCTCCCGGCTTTGTAAAAGGCGATATGGTAAAAGAAGGTGCTGTGGTAATAGATGTGGGTACTACGCGCGTTCCATCAAATGAAACCAAGAGCGGTTTCAGGCTTAAAGGTGATGTTTTGTT
>JAQIDF010000028.1 GCA_027858145.1 Prolixibacteraceae bacterium
GTTGTTGTAATTTCTTAGCAAAACAACACAAGTGTCGCCTTCAAAATATGCTGTGGCCGAACTGGCTGAACCTATTAATACTACTTCATTGTCTATTTTTTCAATTCGCCCCGAATAAAGAATGTTTTCGTCATTTGATGAATAATGGTTCAATGATTTTTCTGTACAACTTGATAGTCCGATCAAAAAAAATATTGATATAAAAGCAGAATGAGAATTCATAATAATAAAGATTGAAGTTATTTAATAAAGTAGAATAATACGTTTAACAGGGAAAATGTGCACTTCGTCAAAAAACGGTATGAAAATAATATAAAATATTTAATTTGAATTATTTTTGAAGTGTGTAATTGGAATAATGCTTTATTGTTAGCTGTTGTGTGAGCTATAGTTTAAGTGCTTGGGGCATTATTATATTTCAATTCCGTTTGGAATAATTTCTCTTTTGGATCAGGTGAATAAGCTGTTTTTTTTGATTAGGATTACATGTACTTTAACGCCTGTTTAATGAAAGAAAAGAGAAAGCTAAAAGGGGAGTTCATTCTGGATTCCCCTTTTTTAATGTTGAGCCGGAACAAATGATTTTTATTATTTTTGGGAAAAAAGTTCAATGAGATTTGAAAACAGGTTGGTTAAAGGCAAACTAATTAAGCGATACAAAAGATTTCTTGCTGATGTAGAATTAGATGATGGAGTTGTTGTTACAGCTCATTGTACCAATTCAGGTTCAATGAAAAGCTGTATTGAAAACGGAGCCGATGTTTATTTGTCGCCTGTTGATAATCCAAAGAGAAAGACTCGTTTTACGTGGGAAATGATAAAGATTAATGGAGACTGGGTTGGTATCAATACCGGAAACCCCAACAAAATTGCTTACGAAGCAATCAAAAATCATGAAATTTCGGGACTTGATATGTATACCGAAGTAAAAAGAGAAGTTATATGGGGTGATAGCCGTTTTGATATTATGGCAGAAAATGAAACTGAAACCTGCTTTGTTGAAGTGAAAAACGTTTCCATGAATGAAAACGGTGTTGCAATGTTTCCTGATGCCGTTACCACACGTGGAAGGAAACATCTCGAGACATTAATTAAGCTTAAGAAAAGTGGTTTGCGTGCGGCAATGTTGTATATTGTGCAACGCAGCGATGTAAAAGAGTTTCAACCTGCCGATCATATTGACCCGGAATATGGAAAAGCTTTGCGCAGGGCATATAAAGAAGGTGTTGGTATTTTTGTGGTGCAGGCGGAAGTAAGTCCAGAGGAGATTGTTATTAAACGGAAATTACCGATTATTTTAAAATAAAATATTATGAGTGTACTATTAGAATTTGCAATGTTTCCGACTGACAAAGGTGAGAGTGTGAGTAAGTATGTTAGTCGTATAATTGATGAGATAAAACTAAGTGGTTTTGATTATCGACTGACTTCTATGGGTACGGTTGTTGAAACTGACACGTTTGTTGAGGCAACAGCTGTTATGAACCGTTGTTATGACGCCTTAGCTGATGATTGTAACCGTGTATATTGTACGGCAAAATTTGATGTTCGTAAAAGTAAAAGCGATAGGATGAATCAAAAAATACAATCAATAGAAAATCATATTGGCAGTGTAAATAAATAATTTTAAGGCATGAAATATTTTTTCTTATTTATTATGATTGGAGTGGTTTTACCGATGAGTGCACAGCCAATTAAAATGGATTTATGGCCCGAAGGGGTTCCAAATACACTCATAAATGAAATTGAGGAAGGTGTTAGAGAAAATAACGGAGTTGTTACTCATGTATCTGATGTTTCAAATCCGACGTTAACTATTTACAAAGCTGAAGTTGAGGATGGTGCTAAATCACCTGCTGTGGTTATTTGCCCCGGAGGTGGATATGTAAACCTTTCAATCGAAAAGGAAGGGCACGATGTAGCTAAATTTTTGGCAAAAAACGGTATAACCGGTGTCGTGCTAAAATATCGTTTACCTAACGATGAAATGCAAAAAAATAAAACAATTGCACCGTTGCAGGATGCACGTAAAGCAATAACGACTATAAAAAACATGGCTGTTGAATTAAACATTTTTCCTGGGATGATTGGGGTTATGGGTTTTTCGGCCGGAGGTCATCTTGCAGCTACCGCTTCAACGCATTTCGACACAGATAATTATAGTCTTAAAGAAATCAGGCCTGATTTTAGTGTTTTGATTTACCCGGTTGCAAGTATGAAGCCCGGAGTGACACACATGGGAAGCCACGATCGCTTATTGGGTGAGGATCCTGATGAAGCAATTGAAATACAGTATTCAAATGAGCTTCAAATCAATAAAAATACACCGCCAACATTTATGGTACACTCATTTGATGACGGGTCTGTACCCATTGCCAATTCACTTCGCTATGTTGAACGGTTATCTGAGCTGGGTATTGAATGTGAAACCCATTTCTATAAATCGGGCGGACATGGGTACGGAATGTTGCCCGGTCATACCGATACATGGCCGGGGTTATTGGTGAAATGGATAAAAACCTTGTATTGAAATCAAAATGTTTTAGCTTTCAGCTATAACAAGCATTTCAAAATCTTCGGTTGTTAGTTTGAATTTCTGTTAACTATTCAGCCATTTTTTGAAATTTGCAGATCGGTCAATGCTAACAATTGTTTCAAACTCATCGTCGGCTTTAGGGGTCAGTTCCAGCTTTATCCTGCCTCGTGAGTAAGCTACCATTTTAGATATGGCATCAATATGTACCAGGTACTTCCGGTTTATGCGAAAAAAATGTGCCGGGTCAAGCTGACTTTCTAACTTATCGAGCGTATAATCCACTGGAAAAATATTTCCTTTTCGGGTACGCAAGAAAGCACCTTTGTCAAGTACATAGAAATAAGCTATTTCGGCAACCTCTACTTTTTTTATTTTTTCACCAATTTGAATAAGAAATCGCTTTTTATATTCGGGTTTCTTCCCTTGAATTTGTGCAAGTAGTGATTCAAAATCTATGCTGAATGCTGATTTTAGTTTATGATATTTATGCAGGCTTTCTTCCAGATCTCTTTTACGTATTGGTTTCAAAAGGTACGAAATGCTATTCAGATTAAATGCTTGTATGGCATACTGGTCGTAAGCTGTTGTGAATATTATTGGAGTGGAAACATTCACCTGATCGAAAATGCTGAAGCTGATTCCGTCGGAGAGCTGGATGTCGAGAAAAATCAGATCAGCAGTGTTTTGCAGTAACCATTTTACCGATTCCTTAATTGACCCCAATTTTGCTGTTATAATGATTGACGGATCTATTTCCAATAGTGTCGTTTCCAGTTTCTCAGCTGCAAATTTTTCGTCTTCAATTATTATTGTGTTCATTTTCCTCAGTATTGATTAGCGGAAGTTTTGCAATATAATAATTCGTTTCTACCGAAAAAACCGGTTCTTCTGAACAAATCATGGCATAACGTTTCGTTAAGTTTTTTAGTCCAACACCGGTTGAACTACCCATCGATATTTTAGGTTGAATTTTGTTTTTAACCATTAGGTTATTTTTTTGGTTAAAAACTTCAATTTTTAAGGGTTGAGACTCATTAATGATGTTGTGTTTTATTGCGTTTTCGAGTACTGCCTGCAACGAAAGTGGAGGTAAAACCAGCTTAAGTAAATCCCCCGGAATATTGATTGAATATGATAGGTCATCGCCGTAACGGATTTGTTGTAAAAACAGGTACGACCGCATAAAATCAAGCTCTTTCTCCAGGGTTGTTACAGGCTGTTCTATGGTTTCAAGTACGTAGCGGTAAATGTGTGAGAATTCATCAATGAATTGTTGAGCTTTTTCGACATCTTTGTTAATTAGGCTCGACAAGACATTCAAACTGTTAAACATGAAATGTGGGTTTATCTGGCTTTTTAATACTTCAAACTTTATTTGTGATAGTTCTTCCTGAAGGTTTCTGGCCATTTGTTCTGCCTTTTGGCTTTTTGAATAAGAAAGCCAGCCTTCGAGGATAGCCATAATGAAAACATTTACCACACTAAAAATCATTGCATTGCTGATAAGTACACCTTTGAGATCTTCGGAGTATGGCATTATTGTATTGGCAAAGAGGGTGAAAGTAACTGATATACATAATGCTATGGTGACAGAAAAACCAGTTTGTATAAAAACCCGTTTGATTGTTTTATGATGCCATGGTAAATGTTTATTCAAGAAACGAATCATAAAAAGGTTGGGGTAGATCATGAAAAATCCGAATATTAAAGTGAGCCCGACTCCACGAAATAAGCGGAAAAGAAAATATTCGAAGCCAGGCAGGGTGTGGTATCCTGAGAAATGATTATATAAGATGATAATCAATTGAATCACAACAGAAAACCCGATTAAAAACCGAAGAATATTTTTAAATGATATAAGTTTATGAATTGATTTTAAGTTCATATTTGTTTTCAAATTGATATTCAAAGATAAACTGATTTCTTTTGTTTCTTAACGTTTTGGAGCAAATGATAAAAAACAGTAGAATGGAACCTGAAGAAGTGTCTTAACCCGGTTCCATTCTGACTTTTTTTTAAAATCGCTTAAGAAATCCTATCCTTAAGGAAAGATAATTGTGATTAAGTTCTTTTGTAGCTCCTTCAAATTCTGAATCGCTGGAAAGTGAGTTGAATTTAATTCCGGGTGTGAAACTCCAGGTTTCACCTATTGGTATATCAATACCGCTTGCAAGTTGCCAGCCCAGCCCATGGCCTGTGTCGTTAATGATTTCACCATCACTGTTTTCGGTCTCAATGTGGTTATACAATCCTCCGGCTCTTACGTAATACTGCACCGGTGAATCTCCAAAAGGATGTTTAAATTGTAATCCAAATACATAACCGGTTTCCTCAAAACAAACATTGTTTCCGGCAAATGACTCTTCGGCACCAAAACGATTCCAGCCCCAGCCAGCGTATACTCCTGTGTGTTGCAAAAATTGGTAATGAAAAATTCCTTCAAACCCTAAACCCGGGTTAAGAGTTGATCCACTTAACTTGTTAGTGGCCAAAGATGCTCCACTACTTAGTTCAAATCCAAAACGCTTCTCGTTTTCTTGTGCAATGCTGCTAAATGTAATTACAGAAAGCACTAATAATACTAGTAATCTCTTTTGTTTCATTGTTATCTGTTTTATGAATTAATTTCGAAACAAAAGTAAGTGTAGTGCTTTTCAAGAAAGAAAAGAATATGCTGAGGGTGCTGATTTTTTGGATGAATGTGAAAATCTAAAAGATGAACGTGTTTTTTTTATTTTCGATTGTGTCCCCACTTTATGAAACATCAAATATGATTTTACCATTGACATCTCCATTTTTAAATTTTTTATGAACTTCTTTGGCTTTATCCAATGAAAGTGATGAAAGCAATGAAAAGCAGTGGCAACAACAAAATTGAAGGGAACACTGAAGTGGATGAGACTGTCGTGGGAGGGCAAGAGGAAGGCGTGGTTGGCCGCAAAAACAATAAAAAGAAGCTTGTCGTTTTCGCCATCGAAAGAAAGGGCAAGGGGGTAAGCCGCATGTACGGGAAGGTCATTTATTAAATGCCTAATTCAAAAAGTTATTTTGAACAATGCGGATTTTACACTATTGTGCCATATTCTGAAATGGTTTGATAACTTGATTACCCTGAAGTGTATTGATAATATTACTGTTCACATAGCTGACTTTATTTCATCAAAATGAAAATATTTTGCACAAAATGTCGTGTTTTGTGTTTGTGTAACTGACTTTATTTCAGGTTTTTAAAATTGGTTTTGTTTTTGAGAGTGTAAATGCAGAAAAAATGAGGGTGTTTGAGTGATACAAAAAAGTTCACCCGGCGTTTAATAATGATTTTTGAAAACAAAAAATTTTAAAATATGAATCTGAATAATTTTACAATTAAGGGACGCGATACTATTAACCAGGCTGCTCAAA
>JAQIDF010000051.1 GCA_027858145.1 Prolixibacteraceae bacterium
ATTATAGCCTCTCTCAACATCCTCTTCCTGTTTTTATTATCAATTTTGCTTATCCCCATCTTTTTCAGTTTCTTCCCCCCGCCACAATCTCGCCATATTGAACATCTTGAGCGAAAAACACTCGGTGCTGTTATCGAAAAGCTCATAACCATTTCACAGAACTACAGAAAAACCGTATATGTTTCAGTTATTGCACTGGTGACAATTAGTATATTCGGCATTACGCTGATAAAAACCACCGGCTATATTCTCGATGATATTCCCGAGAAGGACCCCATTGCAGTTGATGTACGTTTCTTTGAAAAGAATTTTGACGGAATAATGCCGCTCGAAGTCGTAATCGACACAAAAAATCCAAACGGGATAATACAAGCTTCAACCCTTAAAAAAATTGAAACACTCGATAAAACGATAAGCAAATACCCCGAGTTGTCGTCGTCATTATCGTACGTAAACATTGTTAAAATGGCCAAACAGGCTTTTTACAATGGGAAAGAAGATTTTTATTCACTGCCCAGCCGCACTGAACGAAACTTCATCCTTTCGTATGCTCAAAACGGTGACGAAAACATGAACATGGCCACTTCGTTTATTGACAGCACCATGCAAATAGCCCGGATGAGCTTCAGGGTAAAAGATATCGGCACCAAAAGAATGGATACGCTCTACAATAAAATAAATTCTGAAATTGATAAGCTATTTCCACCTGAAAAATATGATGTTACAGTAACGGGCTCAATGGTCACTGCGTTTAAAGGAAATCAATACCTGGTAAGTAATTTATTCCGGAGTTTAGCACTTGCCATCGTTATTATTTCCGTTTTCATGGCATTCATGTTCAACTCAAGCCGAATGGTTTTCATGTCACTCATCCCCAACATCATCCCACTTGTAACAACAGCTGCCATAATGGGCTTTACCGGCATATCAATAAAAGTATCAACCATATTAGTGTTTAGTATTGCCTTCGGTATATCGGTTGACAATACTATTCATTTTCTGGCAAAATACCGGCAGGAACTTAATATTACAAACTGGAACATCGGTAAATCAGTTGTCAATGCATTAAAAGAAACCGGGGTTAGTATGCTCTATACTTCAATCGTTTTACTTTTTGGATTTGGAATTTTTTCCATCTCAAAATTTGGCGGAACACAATCTTTAGGTATCTTAGTTACGATTACACTTTTAGTTGCCCTTATTTCAAATTTAGTTGTACTGCCGTCACTTCTTATTGGTTTTGAGAAAATTGCCACAACTAAAGCATTTCACGAACCAATGCTCCCGATTTACAACGAAGAAGATGAAGATATTGACCTGGACGAACACGAAAACGAAGACAGCAAAAGCACTAAAGATAAAAATACCCGCTAATGCACAATTACAAAGAATTACAATTGCTTTTTGGCGCTAAACTTGAAGAAGAAATCAGCCAAATTAGTCAGCGCGAACCTAAATACTTATATGAGCCGGTAATTTACACTCTTCAAATGGGAGGTAAACGATTACGACCGGTACTTTTATTAATGGCTCATGAGTTATTCAACGAAAAATTTGAAACAACAATGCCGGTAGCCATAGCCATTGAAATGTTCCACAACTTTACATTACTCCACGACGACATCATGGACAATGCCGAACTCCGCCGGAACCACCCAACTATTCATGTAAAATACTCAAGTAACACTGCAATTCTTTCCGGTGATGCAATGTCCATTCTTTCATACGAATACCTAAACCGATGTAAATCTGATAATTTCAGGGAGATATTTGATGTGTTCACCCAAACAGCCTTGAAAATATGTGAAGGTCAGCAATACGATATGGATTTTGAGCGTGAAGACCATACTACAGTTGACGACTATCTCAGGATGATCGGCCTGAAAACAGCCATATTAATTGCAGCGAGCCTGAAAATCGGGGCTCTGGCGGCCAACGCACCTAATAATGAAGCTGATTTACTTTACGATTTTGGCTATAACCTGGGGATGTCTTTCCAGCTACGCGACGATTATCTCGATTCATTTGGAAATACAAGCACATTCGGGAAAAATATTGGAGGAGATATTGTCTCGAATAAAAAGACTTTCCTTATGCTTACTGCAATGGAACTGGCTAAAGGCGACACTGAAACAACACTTAAACAAGCCATATCATCAGACATCACACCCGACGAGAAGATTAAACAGATACTTTCGATTTATAACCAGCTTGAAATTGGCAGGTTAACCATCGAGAAAATGGAAGAATATTACAATAAAGCATTACTCTGCTGGGAAAATCTTAATGTTCCAAACAATAAAAAACAAAATCTGTTACTTTTAGCAAACAAAATGATGAACCGAACCAGCTGATTTAACATTTTTAACCAAATAAAGCTATGGCAATAAAAGGGAAAATATTACAGGTAATTGGACCTGTTGTCGATGTTGTTTTTGAAGACAAAGAATCGTTACCAAACATATACGATGCAATTGAGATAGAACGAAAAGACCACCACCCCCTTGTATTAGAGTGCCAACAGCATATTGGCGAGAAAACCGTACGTACCATTGCCATGGATTCAACAGATGGCCTTCAGCGAGGACTTGAGGTTATATCTACAGGTTCACCCATCGTAATGCCCAAAGGTGAAAAAGTACTGGGCAGGTTACTAAATGTAACCGGCGATGCTGCCGATGGACTATCAGCTATTTCAAAAGAAAACGGAGTAAGCATACACCGTGAACCGCCTCTCTACGAAGACCTCACCACTGAGACAGAAATACTTCATACCGGAATTAAAGTAGTAGACCTTATTGAGCCCTACGCCAAAGGTGGTAAAATCGGACTTTTTGGAGGTGCCGGCGTTGGGAAAACAGTGCTCATACAAGAACTCATAAATAACATTGCCCTTGCACACTCAGGCTTGTCGGTTTTTGCCGGAGTTGGCGAACGCACCCGCGAGGGAAACGACTTGCTACGCGAAATGATTGAAGCCGGTATTGTAGATTATGGTGATGAATTCAGGGAAGGAATGAAGAAAGGCAACTGGGACTTATCGAAAGTTGACCATGAGAAGCTGGCAAAATCAAAACTTGCCCTGGTTTTTGGTCAGATGAACGAACCACCCGGTGCCCGTGCCCGTGTAGCCCTTTCAGGGCTCTCGGTGGCCGAAAGCCTGCGCGATGGTGATAAAAGCTCCAAAGGCCGCGATATTCTTTTCTTCGTTGATAATGTGTTCCGATTCACACAGGCAGGCTCCGAAGTTTCTGCCTTGCTGGGCCGTATGCCATCAGCCGTTGGTTATCAACCAACGTTAGCCAGTGAAATGGGAATTATGCAGGAACGCATCACCTCTACCAAGCACGGCTCCATCACCTCAGTGCAAGCTGTTTACGTTCCGGCCGACGATCTTACCGACCCCGCACCTGCTACTACTTTTGCACACCTCGATGCCACTACTGTGCTTAGCCGTAAAATTGTTGAAATGGGTATTTACCCCGCGGTAGACCCGCTCGATTCAAGCTCACGAATACTGACACCTGATATTGTTGGCGAAGAACATTACCAGTGCGCCATGCGCGTAAAACAGATACTGCAACGCTACAACGAACTACAGGATATTATTGCCATTTTAGGAATGGATGAGCTTAGCGAAGAAGACAAGCTCATCGTTCACCGTGCTCGCCGTGTACAGCGGTTCTTATCGCAGCCTTTCTTTGTAGCCGAGCAATTTACCGGCCTCGAAGGAAAACTTGTATCAATTGAAGAAACCATTAAAGGGTTTAATATGATAATGAATGGCGAGGTGGATAAATACCCTGAAGCCGCTTTTAACCTTGTTGGAACCATTGAAGAGGCCATTGCCAAAGGCGACAAGCTTATTGCCAAATCTAAATAAGCACAATTATGGAACTCGAAATTATTACACCCGATAAAAAGTTGTTTGCCGATAAAATATTTCTCACGCAGCTACCCGGCACAAAAGGTTCGTTCGAAATACTCGACAACCACGCACCTATTATATCTACCCTCGAAAAAGGGGTTATGAAAGTTATTGACAAAAGTAACAAAACAACTTTTTTCGATATATCAGGTGGTGTGGTTGAATGCCATGACAA
>JAQIDF010000174.1 GCA_027858145.1 Prolixibacteraceae bacterium
GTGAAATATCAAGAAAATTAACAACATCCTTTTTAGTCTGCTCACTAACTGCAATTACAACATCAGCCCTGTTGCAAGCTTTTTTTACCTTCATTTTATGTACCACTCGGTCGAACAGGGTATAAAACTGTGGAAAACGCAGAAAAATCAGGTCATGAACTGTAACAACAACCTTTACATTGCTCTTTTTTATAGAAGGCACTTCGCCCGATAGCCCGTGAAAAATTTCGATATTATCAACTTTAAATTCTTTTTGAACCCTTTTTTGTCGCCATAAGTTTTTAAAAAAACGGTCGGTTTTTTTACGTGGAAGCACCTCGTGAACATTAGCAGGACTCGTTACTTTTGAATATAAATCCGAAGGTTTCGGGTTGTACAAAAAAAAGTTGATTTCAGGATAATGACTACTCAAAATCCGCACAACATCGCGGCTGTAATTTCCAAGTCCGGTGCGATTATGAAATACCCTCTTAGCTTCAAATCCAATGTTCATAAATTTTGTTTTTACGCGATCGGTATATGTTGCCCTGTTTTTTCAAAATACTTCTGTACTACCAATAACGAAATTAACTTTTCTTTTTGTGTATCCTGAAACTGCCTTACAAACTGATGGGCATTTTCAATAATTCGCTCTGCCTGATCGGGATGTTCAATATAATATTTTAATTTTTCTTCTACATCGGAATAATCTAATGCTATTTCGATGTAGTGCACTCCGGGTTCCAATGCTCCTTCCATTAACCATGTTTCGCAAGTTGGGCGAGGCATTACTGCAACCGAATTCGACGACATAACCCATTTTAAGTTGGTCGCTACATCGTTGCCTTCCAGACAAAGAATAAATTTATATTCCAGATGCTCGGCCAAAGTCATTTTGGGTTTAAGCCATTTTTTATTTCCACCGCTATCGTTGTTTACCTGCCCTACATCGCAAAGCGGGTGCCCAAAATATTTTTCGAGAAAACGTACCCGGTTCTCCTGATACACTTTAGAACGGCCTACCAGCAAACTTTTCTTTTTCCTGAAAGGTTTCAGGTCGTTAATAAAATTAAAATGCCTGACCGCATTCAACTTCAATAAAACTGAATTTCCATTTAATTTGCCTACAGGCCTGCTTTTCACAAACGAAGGTTCATCGGGCACAGATGTAACATCACCAAAAAGAAAAGATATTTTATAGCTTAACGGAAAGTAGCGCAATAATTTATAACTGTCGAAAAAATAGGTTTTTGGCTTTATGCCATACTTGAATTCAGACAAACCAACTGTATTATTCTCAATATTTTTAGCTGAGACCAGCTTGTTATAATAATCCACCCGGGCTTGAATCTCAGAAGAATCATATTTTTCGGCATTTCTTAATATGGATTTTCGCTGTTTTCGGAATACTGAACGTGGAATTAGAAGTCCCAAATAAGCCGAAGAATAATACAGAAACTTGTTATTCTTCATAAAAAAAGAGCGTAATGGATATATCACTTCTTTAAACATGATTACCCCCTGTAATTCTTTTGAAAACCATTTCAGGCGAAATACCATTCATGCAGGCAAAATCGCCCCGGTGACATTCCCTGTTTCCATAAACCGAACAGGGGCGGCATTCCAAATCAATTTGCACAGCATCGTTAGACGATTGGCCGTAACCATAAAATCCGGCATAAGGGTGTGTGGCTCCCCAAATGCTCACCACACGTGCCCCGGCAAGACTGGCAAGGTGCATATTAGCCGAATCCATCGACACCATCGTTTCCAATTTCGAGATTAGATAAAGTTCCTCGCTAAATGTTAATTGCCCGGCTACAGAAATGGTATTTTTCAATTCTGAACTCCATTGTGAAAGTTCCTGTTGTTCCTCTCCCCTTCCACCAAAAAGGACGATTTTGTACCCCTCGGCTTCAAGCATGTTCAACAGCTGTTTCATTTTTTCGACAGGCCACATTTTCCAGTAATGTTTAGCAAATGGGGCAACGCCAATTTGTTTCTGTATGCCCTTTTCAGCAAGAACATTTTTTAGCCCGGGTAGTTTTTTCAGCATCGAAGGTTCTGATTCTTTGTTATTACCAAAAATCTCCACACCGGGAAATGGCATAAGCTCAAATGCAAAACCAGCCCTTTTAAACGTTTGCCGGTATCTTTCGAAAGTTGACGGAAGTGGATAAAAGACTTTTTTGCTTTTTTGGCAAAGTTTTTTCTTTTCGCTACGTCCTTTGTCAATTCGTGAAACCACATTCCCGTTTAACCGAAAAAGAAGTGAAAGAACATGGGTGCGCAACACACGGTGAAGGTCAATAACCGAGTCGAAGGGTCCATAGCGCCGCAGGTCGTTAAAAAGCTTCACCATCCCTGCAATCCCCTTGTGCCTGCCTTTCAAATCGGCCTCGAAAAACCGCACACCTGCAAC
>JAQIDF010000123.1 GCA_027858145.1 Prolixibacteraceae bacterium
AGACTTGCACTAAATCCTTCGAAATTATTAGGCGTACAAATTGTATCAAAATCAGTGATAAATCCATCAGGCATTTCAACATAATACTTAGTGAATTGCTCAAATCCGTCTTCAATATAAAGAATAACTTCATTGTCGTCAATAGAAATACTGTCATCACTACCAATAGTGAATTCAGCATATACTGAACCATCTTCACGACGTACTTTTGTTGTAAGACCTTCTGCACCTAATGCAACGTCTTCATTAAAGTTGATAACCAAATCAGTTACTGAACTAGCAATAATATCTGCACTATCTGGTGATAAACCAGTGGTTTCAACGACATAAGGAGCAAGATAATCTGATACCCTGAAGTAACATGAATCACCTTCAAATAATGCACCTGTAGGATCATTCTCGATGTATTCCTTAACAGTCCATTTGTTGAATTTAATCAGGTACAATGAATCACTCGATAATTTAGACTCAGGTACAAAAGTAATACCTGTCTTACCATCAAATGTTACATCGGTTACATCAACTACAGAATTTACAGTACTATCTGCACTAGCAAGCTGATAAAATTCGATGTATCTGTCATCACCTGTTGCTTCAATATCATCAGTACTTAGAGGTAAGTTGTCATAAGTATGAGATTCATGTTCTATATCAGTCCATGATATATCATATGAACTTTTAACTACTTCTCTACTAAATGTTAAAGTGATTGGAGCTTGTCCATCAATACATTCATCAACACATGTGCTGAATGTAATAGCAGGAGGTGTATCATCACGAGTGTCAAGAACAACTACATCTTCATTTTCACGAACAATGCGGTTATCATCACAGTCTAACGGATCTGATATTGAACCTGATTTGATGGTAACTGGATAAGTAGTTTCACTCATCAACGAACCAAAATATCCTGTTGCTGAAACTAAATCAGAGGTACCATCTTCTACTGCTTCTACCAATAAATCTGAAACTACGCTGTCTGAATATCCAATAACAATATAGTTAGCAGCTACTTCGTAGATATACAAGTCAGATGTAACTGAGTCATCATTATATTCCAGATCACCTACTTCGATATTATCGAAAATTTCAGCACGGCTTAAAATACCATCACTGGCAGCACCGCTTACATCAGATAATGTAGTTGCATTGAAGTCAGTTAATGATAACCACTCATCACCGGCCTGCATATCAATATACTCGTCAAACTCAATTTTCAATAATGAATGAGTTGGAGCAGATGTTACGGTTTCGCCTTCTCCGCCTTCATCATATTCAGCGTTGAATTTGTCGATTCCAATTTCATCTGGATCAGAGTTATTAAAATAAGTATTCCAATCATACAATGTCCAGCTTACAACAGGTGGTACATTATCAATTGTATAAAATGACCATGATATAGCAGATGAAAGTACATTATCATATTCGTCAGCTATTACATCAGCTGGTATTTCAATAGTTACTTGTACATCTGACAGTAAAATAAATCCTTCAATACTAATTTCAAGATATTTACCATCTTCTTCATCATTGCCAAATGTTACATATTCACTATGGAATGGAACAGTTTGAGCTGTAACACCATCATGTTTTATTTTGATGATCTCATCACCTTCTCCTGCTTTTGCAAGATCATTGGTTTCATCAAGATAAACCCTTACATAAGTAAGATCAGTTTCAACACAAGTAGAATCTACCGTAGGGAAATATCCAGCTACAACCGGTGCTGTCATATCAATGGTTGAGAACTCAAGGTTTTCTTTTCCAACCCATTCACCAAACAAGTTTGGTCCGTCACAACCACCTAAGTCAGTTATAGCATAGCGGTCAATTTCTACATAGTATGTTGTTTCTTCTTCAAGAGCTACATCAGGTGTAATAACTATTGAGTCACTACCTATAATGTTAAATGTAGATCCTACAGCTGCATTGTTCATTGATTTTCTCAATGTTACAGCGTTAGGCGTTGTTGCGCTAGTTGTAATATCTTCGCTAAATACAATAACAATTTCCTGATCAGTAGCAACACCTTCTGCTCCATGTAATGGGACAGATGTTACAAACTGAGGAGCATCATCATCGCATGTTGTGAACGTAGCACTTACAGTTTCTGAAACATTAGGAGCAGGTAATAAATCGCGTATTGCGTTTACATTGTCTTCTGTTTCATCAAAAATCCATAATGTTGGATCCGGATCTGCATAAGGATCAGTTTCATCATCCTCGGCTACAACATATACAGTAAAGTCGTTAGAACCTACAGTTTCACCTACTTCTACTGTACCGGCATCCACTGTACCTGTTTCAACGTCATCTGTCCACTGAGCATTTTCTTTTATTTCAGCTACAGTAGGATCTGTTTCAGGTGCACCTTGAACAGCATATACCCATGCAGTACCATCTTCGTCGATATCAAACTCGATATCAGCAGAATTCGCAGTTGGGTTAGTAGCAACTAAACCTGTAATAACAGGAGAAGTAATATCTTCTGTTACAAAGTCTACATCACCACCATCAGTTATATCTAATACATTACCATTAGCATCAACTAATTCGTATGTTAGATTATCAGCTATGATTGACAGATTATAAGCAGTTTCGGTCTCCATTGTTGGATTAGTATCCGTACCATCATAATTATATCCATCAACATCATTCGGTGTAATCCGTAATGTTTGTTTGTCGCTACCTACAAATTCAACACCAAAATCAACAGAGGTTGGTCCTGTGCCTTTCTCCAGTGATATGAAGGAAGCAATGTTATTACTTAGCAACGTTGGATCAACTGATACTTGTGTTCCATCGTCCATAGCAATTGGCTCGCTAAAATGCATATACAAGTGTGCATTGTAAGGGATACTGAATGTATCGGGTACAGCTGGCCAGAAAGTAACAGTTGGTGCTGTTTGGTCACCAACAAAGAATACCCATGT
>JAQIDF010000321.1 GCA_027858145.1 Prolixibacteraceae bacterium
ATTGCTGCTTTTGCAACTTACAGGTACACAAGCGATATCGATATTGAAAATGTATCAAAGGATGCACTCAGAAGCTATTCGGCAGGATTAACTTTTAAAGTAGGCTTGTTTTAAGCAAAGCGGGAGAGTGTGTTGGCCGGTCAAAAATGGGGGCATGGCGTAGGAGTGAATCGGTAATGCTTAGTCAGGCTTTGCAGGGCGTTTACCCCCTATAGCGCGAGTTTGCAACTCGTGCTTAATACAACTTAACTATCTCTACCATTCCTTTTTGTCCGGCATAATCAACGGTACTGCTGTAAGGGTAATCTTCTTCGTGATCGACAAACCTTGCAACTACAGGATCTTCATGAATGTAATTTATCTTTTTCTCCAAATCATCTTTTGAATACAATGCAATTGGCTGGTTATGCTGTTGCCAAAACTGGTATTGTGAATTATGCGATAGCTTCTTTCCTGCTCGTTCAAATCCCGATACTCGGGACTGGCTATCCACAACATCCATTCTTTTCGGCTCTCCTGTGGATTATCTTTTATTTCTTGAATTATGGTTTTAGCTGTAAATTTTTTCAAATCACGTAAAATATCTTCTAGCTTTTCTCCTTCACTTGATATAATCAAAATATCCTTATACACAGGACGGCTGAAAACATCTATCCAATAAACCGTTCCAAAGGTTATAAAATAGACTCCGCCTAGGTCTCGAAATTTATATTTACGACTCATAGTTTAAAGATAAAAAACTAAGTAATTATTGGCACGAGTTGCAAACTCGCGCCATGGGGGCATGGCAGGAATGGGACATTGAAGATATTGAAATGGCAGTCCCCATTAGTCCTGAAGAACTCATGCGAAAAAGAAAAGCCATTTTTAAACACCAATCGCAGAAAGACTTCCCTGTTTTTCCCGGGGAGGACAACAGGAAATTCTGGCAACGAGCCGAAGCCAGAAACCAGAAAACTGCTAAGCTTTATGACAAACTCGGCTTAACAGAATACGAAGCCATAGAAGCTTTTGTGAGGTACCCCTTTGATGATGAAGCATCATTTCTAAAGCAATAGATCGTTAGATTTTTACCTGCCTCCATTGTGGCTTTATTATTAAAATCAACAAAAACAATACAAAAATCACTCTATTGTAAAAAAACCGCTTATCTGCTTCGGTCAAGTCAAGATAATTCTTATATTTGTATATGAATGATGTAGAACAATACCCAAAGGACTTTCAAGAGTTTCTTGTTCAGTTTAAGTCTGATGATGACTGTTGGAATTATCTTTTTGATATGCGTTGGCCAAATGGATATTCTTGCCCAAAATGTCAACAAGAAAAATATTGGATTACTGATAAAAAGTTGATTCATTGTGTTGCTTGTGGACATCAAGCTTCTCCTACAGCAAATACAATTTTTCATGGGACTCGTAAACCTTTATTACTTTGGTTTCATATTATATGGTGGGTGGTAGCACAAAAAACTGGAGCAAGTGCATATAACCTTAAAGATTTCATGGGGTTTGGTTCTTATGAAACAGCTTGGAGTTGGTTGCATAAACTACGACGGGCTATGGTTCGTTCAAATCGAGATAAATTAGTGGGAATAGTAGAAGTTGACGAAACTTATATTGGTGGAAAAGAAACCGGTAAGGGAAAACAAGGTCGTGGAGCCGAAACGAAATCACTAGTAGTTGTGGCTACAGAGTGTCAAGGCAAACAAATTGGTCGTGTTCGGTTTAAAATCATAAAAGAGGCTTCAGGTGAAGAGCTTATTCAATTCATAGAAGAAAATATTGACTCGGGGAGCACAGTTATAACAGATGGATGGCGCGGGTATAATACATTGTCCAATTCTACTACCTATAAGCATGAGCAGAGGATAATATCTGGCAGTGGACAGGAGGCACATGAATTATTACCCCATGTACACATAGTTGATTCTCTTGTTAAACGATGGATTTATGGTACTCATCAAGGAAATGTCTCACATCACAAAAGCATTTATCTTATTACTTAGATGAGTATGCTTTCCGATTTAATAGAAAACTATCAACATACAGAGGGAAATTATTCTATCGTCTTATACAACAGGCAGTATCAACTTTACCTATGCCCCTAAATAAAATAACAAACTCAGCTTGACTAAAGCAGATAAGCGGT
>JAQIDF010000329.1 GCA_027858145.1 Prolixibacteraceae bacterium
GGGTATAAACTCCAGAAACTGTTTAGGGCTTTGCGGCTCAGCTTGTCAACTTCCAACCCTTGCCCGGATACCGGTGCAGTTAAATTCTTTTTGCCGTTTGTGGTATGTCCAAATCGCAAAACATCCCATTCGCCCTGAGGAAGGGCATTCTTTAGCTGGCCAGATTTATCAAGGACATCTGTAATAACTATAATTTTATCCTTAGTGAGAACCGCTTCATTTTTGGGTATAGCAATCAGGCAAATATCTTTGTAATAATTCCATAGGGTATCGACTTTTGCTTTGGCAATAGGGGTTGTTGTTGAAGTGCTGCCAGACAATGATGTTTTCTCCCATATCAGTTTTTGCATTGATTCTTCAACTTTTAAGCCCGGCGCTCCACTTGCTGACCAACCCGGGCAATTATGTGTCCCAAAATCCATGCCCAAACGTTGGCATTCATCGAGCGAAAAGCGCATTAACCCCATCCATTTATCGCCAAGTACAGTAATATCGGGGTCGTTAATGTCGGCCTCTGAGCCACCTACCAAAAATTGCTGCACATTCTTTATGCCAACACGTTTAAATGCTTCTAAATCGTACGAAATACCCTCTTTGGTTACACAACCGTTCATCCATTGCCACAAAACGTAGGGACTTGATCCATTTGCTGTGGAAAAGTTTTTTGCGGCGCTATCGTTCGGATTTGTAGCGTTAACAAAGAATGATGTATTTATTAGCAAGAGAAAAAATAAAGCCTGTAGGTAGTTTCTTTTATTCATCAGTTTTTATTTTTCAAATTCATAATAGTTAACAAACTGCAAAAGCTGGGAAAAACATATTAACGTATGTCCAGTATAACCTGATCTAAAATTACGCCTTCGTCTATTGCTGTAATTTTAAGGGTTTTCATGCCATTCCCCTGAATGGCATGTGTTGTTTCGCGTACAGCTCTATTCGTTAAAACGTTTTGTTTCCATTCTTCGCTGCGACCTTCGGTGCTAAAATCGACTAATTGTGCTGGTTCGTTATTAACCGAAACAGCGTAGCGTATTTGTGTTCCTTCTACCGGGTGGTTGGGAGCTAATGCAACTTCAATTTTAATGGAATCTAACCCGGTTGTTTCAAAGTTATAAAATACAGACGTGCCTTTGGGTAAACTTATAGCGCCGCGTTCGTAACCAAGCCCGTGAGCTATTGGTTTAATGCCTGCGAATTCTTTGTATTCGATCCCATTAAATGCGTACAAAGGTTTTGGCTCTTCTATAAGCGGGTTTTCGACACTTGTACGCGCAGCAATGTTAAATACCGGCAGTTTTCGTGGTTTGTAATCCATCATCCTGTTCCATTTTCCGTTATTTTGCGTATTGTATTTTTCGGTTAATGTTACTATATTAGAGAATGCCGTATCGCTTAAAGCCCAATCGCTTAATCCATGTCGAGCCAACTGTCCGTAAAGTTGCTTTTTATTCATTTCGGCAGCACATCGTACCGGATATTCAACAAGTTGAAACCACGCGTCGCGTTTGTGTGGCGGAATGGTTGCCGACAAAGAAATTACTTTATCGGATATAACTGTGTATTGCGCAATGCGTTGTTTTATGTATTTCGCGCTCCACGGGAGGTCGGATACAATATTGTATTTCCGGTCTCTTTCTTCCACGCGGGTATTGCCCATAAATTCGGGTTTGCGTATGTATGCCAAACGGTAGTACTCGTTCATAACCGTGAGAAGTTCTTTCGCGTTTGGTTCGCCAAACTCTCGTTGTAACCATGTGTAAAGATGCTTATCTAAACCGTCGATGTTATTTTCGATGGCGTTAATATCCCATGCCATATCCAGAAAAAGTTCCGTTAGATATTCGGCGGGTTTAATATCGCCAACATTTAATATCCATAAGTTTCTGGTTCCTTTGTCGTAAGCCAGTTTCAATTGGGTGTATAGCTGTGCCGGGTGGTTTGTTGCTAGCCAAAGGTAATCGTGTGGTCGGCCCCAATACGAAGCGTGGTAATATATGCCGTTTCCGCCTTTGCGTGCGCGTTCCTTTTCGTCGGGGAAGTGTCTTATGTAACCATAATTATCGTCGGTCCACATTAAAGTAACATAATCGGGAACTTCAAGCCCCATTTTATAAACATCAAGTACTTCTTTATACGGAATAAGTACCTGAGGTATTTTTTCAATGTCGGGGTTTATATTTTTAATTAATATGTCTTTTTGGTCTTTGAGAATATTGGTAAGTGCGTTTTTTTGTTCTTCAGTGGTTTTGGCTCCATTCATACGACCATCGTGTATTCCGCGCATTCCGAGGGTGTAAATATTATCGGCTCCCGAAAGAAGCTTAACCCGTTCTTCCCAAAATTTCAGAACATTGGGTTTGTTTGTTATGTAGTTGTATTCGCCCGTACCGGCAAGTTTCCATTCGGCATTGGTGTTTCGCATCATTGGTTCGCAATG
>JAQIDF010000363.1 GCA_027858145.1 Prolixibacteraceae bacterium
AACGTTTTTCCGATGCTCGAATATCCCGTATCCGTTCCAATAATTCATCGAAATAGTCAGGTCTGCCATCTGGATTTTTCAAACGCTCATCATCCATTACAAACCCTTTTACCATATATTCTTTTAGGTTTTTGTTTGCCCAAATCCTAAACTGTGTACCTCGTTTACTACGAACCCGAAAACCGATTGCCAAAATCATATCGAGCGAGTAAAAAGTAACATTATACTGTTTACCATCATCGGCAGTTGTAAAGTAATTCTTTACAACTGAATTGTCTTCTAATTCTCCTTCCGTCAGTATGTTAGATATATGTTGCCCGATGTTTTGCTTTGAGGTGGCAAAAAGTTCAGCAAGTTGATTTTGGTTCATCCAAATATTGCCGTCTTTGGCATATAAAGCAACTGATGCTTTGCCACCGGCAGTTTTATAAATGATTATATTTTGTTGGCTATTGTTGTCCATAATTATTTTAATGAATTTTCTACAATGGCGATTTCATCATCGGTTAAATCGTAAAGCTTATAAACCATTTGGTCGATTTCCTTATCGGTTTTTTCAATTTCGGATTTTAGGGTTTGGGCTTTTTCTTTTTGCTCGTTGAAATATTGCAACCACTCGGCTTCTTCCGATAAGCTGAGTTTCACTTTTGCTTTTTGAAGTTCTTTGAGAAAATCTTTGCTTTCCAGTTCATGCCAGTTTTGAAGTTTATTGCTGAATCTTTCAATTTCATATTTGGATTGGAGGTAATTCAGAAGATTGGAATTCTTATTCTGAAACTCAATTGATTTTTGAATAATGATTTTAACCCTATTTTCAATTTCATGCGCTATTCCATTATCGCCATTTAATTTTGGGATTTTTAAGGTTTTCCAGTCTTCAGGATAAATGTGGATATTACTCCTTCTGTTTGTATTCAATTCATAACGAATAACTGATGAGTTAAGAATTGCCAATAAAAAGTTGTAAGAATAAAAAGCTGATATTTTTTCAAATTCCGTCCGTTCTTCTTCGGTTCCATACGCTTTATTCAAACTATTATTATTGACATTTTGTAAATCAATCCATCGCTTAAAACCAATTGCACTCTCGTTAAAATATCCATTATTATCGTCCAGAAATGTTCTTGGAAAAATTCCGGGACTTCTCATCGTTATCAACTTTGGCGAGCCTTCAAACATTTCAGTAAAACCTTTTCTTCGCCATTTTGAGGGAGAGCGGTCAGTTCCATATTCAATCCATCTTGGTTGCTGCAAAATCCATTTCCCAATATCTTTTCCTTCAAAATAAAGTTTTTGGTGTGTATCGTCATTAATTTCAGATAGGAGGTCGCCGACTAAAAATTCTCCTTTATACTTCTTTTCATCACTATTTCCGACAATTCCGACAGATGAGTAACATATCTGCGATAAATAATTATGTTCAAAATAATTATCCAGAACGCTTTGTTTTGAATCAATTCTCATACTTTCCGGGTACGACTCAAAGACTTCATCGCTGAATGTATTGTTATTGAATTGAATTCTTTTGGTATAGCTTGTCGAAACCATTTTCTGAAAGTTTACGATTACGCTTTTTACGCCCACATTCTGAAAAACTATAATATCCGGGAAATAGTCAATTTGATATAGATAACGATTTGATATTGACCATTCTATACTTTTTTTGGCATATTCTGCATGACAATATGCATCAGGAATAATTAAAGAAACTTTTCCATTAGTTTTAGTTAGTTGAATGGATTTCTCAATAAATGGAATGTATAAATCCCATTTTCCTGCCAAAGTTTCAAATTGATTTGATTTAACAAGATACTCTCTGAAATCCAAAGAATTGCCGGGACTGTCAGCGCGTACATACGGTGGATTACCAATAACAACATCAAAACCACCATCTTTCATAATTTCAGGAAACTCGTTGTGCCAATTAAATTCTGATGATAATAGAGAGTTTCCGCATTTAATGTTGTTATTCAGCTTCGAAAGTTTTCGCCCTTTTTGTGCAGTGCGCAACCACAACGAGAGTTTGGCAATCTCAACACTTTCATCGTTAATATCTACGCCATAAAGGTTTTTTTCTAAAATGGTTTTGTCGGTATCGAACAAACGAAGTTTTTCACCTGTCAGTTCAGCAATAATATCGTCAATTTGTTGGTGTTCGTTAATTAAAAAATTGAGCGCCTGGTTCAGAAAAGCCCCCGAACCACAAGCCGGGTCAACAATTTTTAAACTAAACAACCAATCTTTGTAAGCTTGCAGCGTTTCAAACAGCTTTTTTCCAGTAGCTGATATTTTTCCGTTTTTAGTTTTAATCGATTCGTCAAACTCAATCTCAAGAATACCCAATTTTTCACGCTTTTCTATACATAGTGTTCCAATGGTATTTTCAACAATGTATTGCGTAATGTATTTTGGTGTGTAAAAAACACCGTCTTTTTTGCGTTTTGTTTTGTTTTTATCGGTTGCCGTGCCTTCTATTTCGGCTGTAATTTCTTCAATTTCGTTTAACGAATGCTCAAAAATATGCCCCAATATATTTACGTCAACTTCGGTGCTGTAATCGTATGAAGAAAGGAGCAAAGCATCGTTTTTTAGCACTTCATCATCAAGGGTAATGCTGTCAAGAATTTCATCGGGGGCAAACAGTCCACCATTATAGGCAGGCAAATCGTAAGTCTTGTATTTGTGTCCTTTGTCGAGATGAATGAAGAATTTCACAAATCGACTGTAAAGCGAGAAATATTCATCGTTGTCGATAAAAAATTGCCATTGTTCAACAATTTTCGAAATGGCGTTTGGCGGAACTAATCCTGTGTCTTCTGCAAAAAACACAAATAATAATCGGTCGAGAAATTTTTGCGATTTTTTGAAAAGCGTGAGTTTGTCGTATTGCGGATTGTTTTTTACAAGGTTGTTGTAGATTTTGTATTTGAACGATGAATAGTCTTTGTACAGTTTGTCCGAAATATTTTCCTCGTGAAATTTAGTTTTGGTTTTTAGTTTTAGCGGTAAATCAGTCAGGATGCTGTCTTTTTGTAACAGCAGATACAAAAGCTGAAAATTGTCTTTTGGCAAGTTGAACAAATCAAATTCCTCGTATTCGTTGGAATAGTCGATGTAAAAACGCAATTTCTGAAAATTTGATGTAATCACATATTTACATTCGGGCTGATTGTTTTTATAATTGAATGCTTGTTGAGTAACGTTTGTAAGGTCTTTTGTTTTTGTCGATTTTAGCTCAATTACAGCAATGGCTTTGTCATTTTTTAAAATTGCACCATCAGCTTTTTTGCCATCAGTTTGATTTTTAAATTCTCGTGCTAAGTTGTAATTATCAGCTGGTTTTAAAGTATATCCAAACACATCTACAAAAATATCCCGAAGAAATCCGTCTTGATATTCTTCCTCTTTCATTTTCTGAATCTCAGCGATTTTAGAGAAAGAATAATTTTCAATGAATTTTTCAAATGCCTTATCTACTTGCTCTTTGTCAAGTTGTGACAAATGGTTATTTATAACAGATTTTTGGAATATACTCATTAGTCTGGTTTAATATCAAGCAATAAAAATAATCATTTCTACCGTGCGTAGGAAAAGAAACAGCTCTTTTGCAATTTTTGATTTGTGTGTTGGATTCTTTTTTTAAGTAGTAAATTATTGTATCTCGCTGTCTTTTTTCACTGGGCGGTAACGTTAGTATAAGAATAGTAGCCGACTGCGTGGCACTTTCCTGTCAAGTTACAAGAACGTTGAAGCGGGCTACAACCATTGAATTTACTACTGTTTCGGCTATTATTTTTATACATTGTGTGCCCTGCATGAGCAGCGCACACTTGTTGAAGCTCTTGAAAAACTTTAAATATGCAAATTTATTTCAAGTTGACAAAAGATTATTCAACAAGTGTTTTTTTTCCAGAGGGTTCATCCTGTGAAATGCAAAGCAATTCTGCCTTGGCAGATTATTTCACGGGATAAAGTCCCTTATACGCCGGGGTTACGCCCGGAAGTATTAGCAAGTGGCAAGGTGGTTTGGGGTGACGCAAGCACTGAAGGAAGCCAGACTGCAACCGTCTGTACGGACGGACAGGAATTACAGGATTAGTATGTCCTGTAAGGCGTCCCGATATAGGATTTGTAAGGTTTTGTTTCAGCAAAACCAACAGAACCCATAATCGGGACGACAGGGATAGACAGAAGGGAAAAGCTATTACCAGGGGAGGTCTCATCAACCACGGGTTGGTTATGATGAGAAGTCAGCAGAATCATAGTAGGCGAGGGTACTACCGTTGTAGCGGTATTGAACAGGAAGAATAGAATGGCAGCGTTCGACTGAGCTCACGCCGAAGTTTTGTGAGCGAACAAATGGGCGGCTATTCCAACAAAAGAAGCTACACGCTGAAGGAGGAACAATGAACGTTGAAGTTGATGTAATGCGAGTGTTGCGAGATATTGCGAGTGTGCAAGCGCAACACAACGGTCACATTGACGACAACAGAGTAAGAACTATTAATTAACAGAAAGTATGAATCTATTAAATCAAATCCTACACCCAGTAAACATGACTAAAGCACAAGACCGTGTAATAGGAAATAAGGGGGTAGCAGGAGTTGATGGCATGAAGGTATCGGAGTTGAGCCAATGGATGAAAGAACACCGAACGGAATTGATTCTATCAATTGAAAATGGCACCTATCAACCAGCAATGGTTTTGGGCGTTGAGATTGATAAACAATCTGGCGGTAAACGCTTATTGGGGTACTTTCGCTATGCAAATATGCAGAACAAGTTGAAAGAACTGGATGTTTGGATTCGTTGCCGGTTGCGCTATTGTATTTGGTCCCGATGGAAGTTATCGGGAGGAAGAAACCAAACAAGCGCATGCGTAGCTACATTCGAATGGGTTTAAGCCCAGGTCAAGCCTACGCATGGTCACGCTCATCCCGATAATTATCGGGAGGTGGTTGGGCGCAATCGTGTAGCCCAATCATGAAACGAGCACAATAAAACGTTGTTCAGAGATCTTTATTAATATGCGAGTTCAGGCGAATGCATAAAATATTTTAATATATGAGGCTAAAACCACTGTTACTATTGCACGGTTAAAACGCAGAGG
>JAQIDF010000451.1 GCA_027858145.1 Prolixibacteraceae bacterium
GTAATTACCCAAACCCGCAGGCATACCTATATTGTTTCTCTTTTAGGCATTAGGCACGTTGTGCTGGCCGTAAATAAAATGGATCTTGTAGATTATAGCCAGGAAGTTTTCGATAATATTTGTAAAGATTACAAAGCTTTTGTTTCACAGTTAAACATCCCCGATGTTGAATTTATCCCGCTTTCGGCACTGAAAGGTGAAAATATTGTAGAACAATCTCAGAAAATGAGTTGGTACCATGGCAAATCGATGCTTGAGTTTTTGGAGAATGTGCATGTAGCCAGCGACCGTAACTTTGACGATTTCCGTTTTCCGGTACAGTATGTTAACCGCCCCGACCGCGATTTCAGGGGGTTTGCAGCTAAAGTGGCTTCTGGCATAGTGAAAAAAGGCGACGAAATAATGGTATTGCCGTCAAAGAAACGCTCAAAAGTAGAATCAATTGTAACATATGATGGTGAACTGGATGAAGCATTCCCGCCTCAATCGGTAACACTTACACTCGAAGATGAAATTGATATTTCCCGTGGTGAAATGATTGTACATCCTGACAACCTTCCCCATGCCGAAAGACACTTTGAAGCGATGATCGTTTGGATGGATGAAACGCCTATGAATTCTGCCACCCAGTTTTATATAAAGCATAACACCAATACCACAAAAGCCCGCATCGATAAAATTAAATATCGTGTCGATATCAATAACCTCCAGAAAAAGGATATTGACTTTTTTGAATTGAACGAGATTGGACGCGCTGTACTTACAACAGTGAAACCTATCTTTTTCGACCCATATGAAAGAAACAACACTACCGGTTCATTTGTGCTTATCGACCCGGTTACCCACAATACTTGTGCAGTTGGAATGATTATCGACAAACTTGATGCCGACGATCTTTCATCAAATATTTCACTGGGAGAACACCGTGAGAAAATTGAAAAAGGTCAATGCCTGATTTCAACTGAAGAAAGACAAGAACGTTACGGACAAAAAGGTGCAACATTGTGGCTTACAGGTCTTCATGGTTCCGGCAAAAACGAACTTGCCTATCACCTTGAAAGACAATTGTTCGATATGGGGGCAACCGTTGTTTTACTTGATGGAAGCACTGTTCGTTCGGGCTTGTCGCGTGAACTTGACTTCTCACCCGCTGACCGGGCCGAACACATGCGCCGGGTAGCCCATATTGCGCGAATGCTTAACGACCAGGGTATTATCACCATCTGTTCATTTATATCACCTAATGAGGATATACGCGAACAAGTTGGTGAAATTATTGGCAAGGATCGTTTCCATATGATCCACATGGATGCTTCGCTTGAATATTGCAAGCAAAATAAGCCTGAGCTATATGAATTAGCCGAAAATGGTAAACTAGAAGATTTACCGGGTGTTCATGTGCCTTTTGAAAAACCTGAAAAACCTGATGTTGTATGTAAACCGGAAGATAACGGGAAAAACCCGGAACAAATCATTGAGTATTTAAATTTTAATAAAATATTTCCGGTATAAACAGGAAAAAGACTAAGGTTGAGATTAAGGCTAAGATTGCTGATGCTGGCCATTAATTCCATCTCCTCTGTTTCAACCTAACCTGACTGGTATAAAGAATTATCAACTTGTCGTTTAATCATAAAAAGGCAACGAAGTTATTATTATTGATAAAAAACTTCGTTGCCTTTTTTTTAAACGTTTTAAAAATTAGTATTTTTAAAAAATATACAATTGATGTTAAAACATTTTCAATAAAGACAAAATGACGACAAAAATTAAAAACATTTGTTGCATTGGAGCCGGATACGTTGGTGGTCCAACCATGGCAGTCATTGCTCAAAAATGCCCTCACATAAAAGTTAACGTAGTTGATATTAATCCAGAACGAATAGCATCTTGGAATGACAAAAACTTAGAAAATCTGCCTATTTATGAGCCTGGTTTAAAAGAAGTTGTAAATGAATCTCGTGGTAGAAACCTGTTTTTTTCTTCTGATATTGATTCAGCAATTGATGAAGCACAGATGATTTTTATTTCGGTAAATACACCAACTAAAAACTATGGAAAAGGGAAAGGAATGGCAGCCGACTTAAAGTACATTGAGTTATGTACGCGTCAAATTGCCGATGTAGCTACTGATGATAAAATAGTTGTCGAAAAATCTACTTTGCCTGTACGGACAGCTGAAGCCATTCGAAATATTCTTGATAACATTGGTCATAATTGTAACTTCAGCGTGTTATCAAACCCTGAATTTTTAGCCGAGGGCACAGCTATTACAGACTTATTCAATCCAGACCGGGTTTTAATTGGTGGTGAAGAAGACGGACGCGGACATGACGCAATTGAAGCACTGGCTGAAATATATGGAAACTGGGTGCCGGAGGAAAGGATACTGAAAACAAATGTGTGGTCAAGCGAACTTTCAAAACTCACAGCCAATGCATTTTTAGCTCAACGGGTTTCTTCTATCAATTCTATTTCAGCTTTATGCGAGAAAACCGGAGCCAATGTTGAAGAAGTAGCCAATGCCATAGGAATGGATTCACGCATTGGAAACAAATTCCTTAAAGCATCTGTTGGCTTTGGAGGTAGTTGCTTCCAGAAGGACATACTGAACCTGGTTTATATTTGTCGCAGTCAAAACTTAAACGAGGTGGCCGATTACTGGGAACAAGTTCTTAAAATGAATGATTACCAAAAGCACCGATTTGCTGAAAATATCATTCAAACACTCTACAATACTGTATCAGGAAAGAAAATATCGTTTTTAGGCTGGGCTTTCAAAAAAGACACGAACGACACACGCGAAACGCCTGCTATGTATGTTGCTGCCGATTTACTTGATGATCAGGCTGAAATTCATGTATACGATCCAAAAGTATCAGAACAACAGATCCATAACGATTTGAAACTGGTAGCCAAAGACGATTATGAAACGATAAAAAACAGCGTTTTTTATTACAACGACCCCTTCGAAGCCACAAATAAAGCACATGCTGTGGCAATCCTTACCGAATGGGATGAATTTAAAGCATACGATTGGAAACGTATATATGATGCGATGCTAAAGCCGGCATTTCTTTTTGATGGGCGAAACATTTTAGACAGGGATAAAATGAAGGCTTTGGGATACAAAATCAAGTCGATTGGTAAATAAATACTGATTAATTCACTGGATGTGATAAATTGTTGTTATTTAACGGTTTTGATATCAAGCTCAATTCACTCATATCGTAGAAATTAAACAAATCATGGTTCGGCCATTCATCCACTTTACGAAGGATGCGGTTCATTAACCAGTTTACATCATCGTAAAAACCAGGACCCTGCCAGTTGCTGTTGTTACTCAGAAACACCCAGCTTATACCATCGGGCCTTCGAACAACCATGGCAACAGTGCCTGCAAAACTACCTGTGCGGTACCAATATCCTGAGTATGTTTTATTCCAACCTAATGGTTTTGACCCATTTTCGGTCATCAAGTGAATGCTTTTGTCGGATAATATGTCCGGAACTTTATCAAAACCATCAATTAAAGTTATCAATTTTGCCAATTCAGGGGCTGAAGCAATCCAACCACCAGCTGATTTAAGCAGTTCAACATCATTTCCACCATATGATTTTGGTACAAAAGTACTGTCACCATTAGATGGCCTGATTTTTATCGATCCCTTTTGTTCGTAATATTTTACTTCATTGGGATACTTGTTTTCATAAAGGTTTTTGCCTAAATATATGTCATATATTCCATGAGGGAACAAAATATAATAGCGCACATAATCTTCGTATGCTATTCCTGTTATCTGTTCAATAATTTCACCTAAAAACATGTACCCCATATTTGAATAACTGTACATTGTACCCGGTGGAAAATGTAAGCGGCGGCTGTACACAAATTTCAAATAGGTATCAATCGTAGCGGGTGGTTCATCTCCAACCCGTTTGGCTATAACTAAAGGATTGAACGCAGGATCGCCATATCGTTGTGTCCATCCGGCAGTATGATCTAGTAAATGCTTTACGGTTATGTCTTTAAGTTTAGTATCTCTGATTTCACCATAAGCAGAGTCGCTGAGAATCGCATTTTCGCCAAAAACCTTATCACTTAGTCGTAATTCTCCATTCTCGATTAGGTTCATAACAGCTACAGCAGTTACCAATTTTGAAACACTTGCTAATCTGAAAAGATGTTGCGGAGAAGTCAATTCATTATTCTCAATATCTGCAAAACCATACCCCCGGCTAAAAACCAGTTTCTCATCTTTAACAACCGCTAATGAAACCCCCATTAACTCTGAACGCTCCATAAATCTATTCACCTGTCTGTCGATATAAGGTGTGTGTTCGAAATCACTCAATTCATTTTTTAAGCGTTTATTAACCGGCCCCATAAGTTGTTTCGAGGTATTCAGGTTCAAACTACTTGTCGTTATTATCACAACTGGCAAGCAACATATAATAAAAATAAAAATTATTAAAAATCTCCACTTTCTTTTCCTCATATACAAATGTAATTTTTAAAGATTACAATTGTAATCCCCCTGTTATCTCATTGATATTGCTATAGTTGTGCCGTTCTAAATAATCCTCAATTCCTTTAATCATCTTAACAGATGCATTTGGGTCAACAAAATTAGCAGTGCCAACTTGTACCGCTGAAGCGCCGGCCAGGATAAATTCAATAGCATCTGTGGCATCCATTATGCCCCCTATCCCGATTACAGGAATTTTTACGGCTTGTGCTACCTGCCAAACCATTCGTAAGGCAATGGGCTTTATTGCCGGGCCGGATAAACCACCGGTGACTGTTGACAGCATAGGTTTTCGTGTTTCAGCATCAATGGCCATGCCTAAGAAAGTATTAACCAACGAAACCGAATCAGCACCCTTATTTTCAACACCCTTAGCAATTTCAGCTATATTAGTAACATTTGGTGACAGCTTAACAATGAGTGTTTTATCATAAACTTTTCGTACTTCTTTTGTTACCTGTTCGGCCATTGGGCAACTGGTACCAAAAGCCATACCGCCTTGTTTTACATTGGGGCACGAAATATTCAATTCGATGGCATCAACATTCGTTAATTCATTTATCCGCTCAGTCAGTGCAATATACTCCTCTATTGTAGAGCCATTTACATTTACAATTACATTTGTATTGTACCCCTTTACTTTTGGATATATATGCTCACAAAAATAATCTACACCTTTATTTTGAAGTCCGACTGCATTAAGCATTCCGGATGGTGTTTCTGCCATACGAGGGTAATCATTCCCTTCACGGTGATTTAGTGTAGTACCTTTTAGTATGATACCTCCCAATTCATCTACGTTGAAAAAATCATCAAATTCGACACCATTCCCAAATGTTCCGGATGCCGTCATTACGGGGTTTTTCAACGCTAATTTATCTATTTTTACGCTTAAATCTGCCATTCTAAATTATTTATATTGAATACAGGCCCTTCAGTACACACACATTTGTTCCCTTCGTTTGTTTTAGTTACACAACACAAACAAACACCAAATCCGCAGGCCATCATATTTTCGAGTGATACTTCACATTCTGTTTCGTTTTGTTTGGCTTTTCGCGCAACGGCCTGCATCATAGGATCAGGACCACAACACTGGTAACGGTTAAAACGAATTTTCCCATCTATAACCGGATGATTGGTCACAAAGCCTTTTGTGCCTAAAGAGCCGTCGTCGGTGGTAAGATGTACGGTTCCGTAGCGTTTAAACTCATCTATTAAAATATGGTCGTTTAATGTGCGTGCGCCTAATAAAATATGCACATCAGCACCCTTTTCTTTTGATATCCTTGCCAAATGCATTATTGGTGCAATTCCAACACCTCCGCCAATTAAAAGTATTGATTCCCCTTTTGAGGGCAATTTAAAGCCATTTCCCAATGGAAAAACAACATCAAGGCGTTGCCCTTCTTTTATCACTGAAAGTGCTTCTGTGCCATCCCCTACGGCTTTAACAAGTATTGAAAAAGAATTGGTTGACGGATAAGTATCATGAACAGAAAAAGGGCGTCGTAAAAATGTATTTGGTGATTTTTCCACTTTAACATTAACAAACTGCCCCGGTAGTATTTGCTCCACCGGGCTATCTGCCTTTAGTTCAATTAAGAAATTATCGTGATTTAGTGCTATGTTTTTAGTAACTAATAAATTACTTACTTCTTTCTTCATTTATTCAATGTTTGTATTTGCCTGTTTTACAGACAAAACGGTCAAAACTTGTAATGTATTTTGACCACAAAGATAGCACATTATTCGGCCGGACGAAAATCTTCAAAGGTATGGTCGTCATAAAATATCAACACCTTTACAACCTTTTTCATGTGTTTATTCGTGTTTACAGAGGAATTATTTGACACGGCTTGTTGTTGATGGTCTCCGGAGATTTGATTTTGCGGGGGATTATTTGAAGATGGAGGTTTAGTTTCCTGGTTGCTATTTATTGTTGAAAATAAATCAGTTGGTTCAACAGGTTTCTTCTTGTTCTCTTCTTTCTTTTCAACAAAAGCAGAATCGTAAATGTCACCTGCCCCGGTGAGTAACCAGCGGGAGTTTATTTTAGGGTATGTATCCAATATTTTTTGAATAAAGGAAAAACCCGGATTATTCCGGCCATTTAATACATGCGAAACACTTGAGCGTTGTACGCCAATTTTATCTGCAAATTCTCCTGCTGTAAGCCCTTCTGTTTCTATGAATTTTACAATTCTTTCCCGCATTTTATATACTAATTACAAATATGAAATTGAAGTATTTTAACGTTTGTACAAATGTAACAAACAAAACACTATCAACCAAAGACAAATGTAACCAAATGCTTGTTTACATTTGTTTCAGCCAAAACATAACACAAAAACAAAACATACATTAAATCAATTAAATAACCTTTTAGCCCCTGACAAATAAGAACTTGAATTGAAAACCTTTAAAATACTGGTTATTAACTATTAAGGTGTATATAATCGACTCATATTGCATTTGATACGCAAATATTCATAAATGTGAATTAATGGCTAAAGCAACATTACACGTAATCGACATTATACGTCTGGTTATGTGATTGTTGACACTGGTGAAAGTATTTGTTTTTTGATGATGTGGCGGAGATGGTTTTATGTTACAAATGTATGTGTTTTATGTGAATTGTGTCTTTTCGATTTGTGAATTTACAAAGAATTAGACCTGTTTACTTTTGTGAAATGACATAACTCTCCCCTATTTCACTATACTATTAATCACTTTTAATAATTTTAGAAATGTTTTGGGAAAACATGAGGTGAATAATATTTTTAAATTTTAATAGAATATAATTTCAAAACCCGATTCATGTATCATTTACCTTAATTTCCGAAAATCTCATATTTACACCCGATGGTTAAAATGCATTGAAATATTCAATTCTCAGCGCGTTAAATTTT
>JAQIDF010000537.1 GCA_027858145.1 Prolixibacteraceae bacterium
CCTCTGACAGTCGAATAGCACACCCAGAGATCTTTTTATTTGCAAATATCGCAAGGAAATCAGGCTTTATGAAATCTTGAAAATACATGCCCGAAAAAGAAGTTGAGTAGTTACAATAATTTAAAATTATCGTTGGCAAGGGCAACCGATGTAAGCAACATTTTTAAACGTGCCCTTTCTAATGCCAACCGTACAGATGTAAAAATAAAGGTGTACGGGTTTGGGGAAGATGAAACGGTAGCACCTTTTGAAAATAAACTTCCTGAAGAACGTTTTTACAACAGAACCGTAATTATTGATATTATCCCCGGTCGTTTGTAGTTAAGTTTTAGCTCTTCACAATATCTATTGTCTCATGTCTATAATCTAACAATCTATTGTAATTGATAAGTTATAAAAATAAATTCATCCACCCTAATCTTAATTTGATCCGGACTTCTCGCCGAAAGTGTGAAATCTGTAAGATATTTTCAAATTTATGTAACTCTTAAAAGATTAAATATCATCAACTTTACATTAGAATAAATAGTATGATTGGCGAGGAAAGAAAAAACCGACGTGAAGTTAAAAGTTTACGTATTGGGGGAAGATGAGAAAGTAGCTCCTTTTGAAGATAAACTTCCTGAGGAGCGCTTTTTCTAAAGAACAGTAATAATTGATTTTATCCCAAAATAAAAAATATAAACGAATGAAAACTCTATTAATCGGACTTCTGGCTTTTTGTACCTGGTCGGCACTTTCAACATATATCTATGTATGCAAGATCCAGGGCTTATGTGATGCACCTCTAAGCACAGAAGTTGTCGCCTTCAATAATAACGACCAGAACATTAAGGACACGCTACAGAATATTTCAGCGCCTGTAGAAGTTAAGATGCCTGAAAAACTGACCATTTATTTTGCCTTTGATAAATCTGAGTTCAATGCAGACGTAAAAACCGAAAAATATTTTGGGGAATCAAATGATTACCTAAACCAAAATCCACAAGCTAAACTCACCATCACAGGCCACACTGATGCTATAGGTTCCGTCCAATATAACCAAAACCTTGGGTACAGGCGAGCCCAAAGTGTACAACATTACTTTGAGCAGTTGGGAATGCCCTTAAACAAAATGCATATAGCTTCAAAAGGTGAAGAAGATCCGGCAGACAACAATACAACTGCAAAGGGAAGATCGAATAATCGAAGAACAGAAATAACAATAAAGAAATAAAAAATGAACTCACTACTAATTCTTATCGCACAAACCAGGTTTGGTGCAACCATTGAGATACTATTATTATTGCTAGGTTCTGCAATTATTGGTTATATAACTGCATGGTATTTCTATAAAACAATTTATCTACGCAAAATTAAAGCCATTGAATCTGAAAAGGCTGATTTCATGAAAACCATCGTCGATCTTAATGCAGCTAACAGTAATCAGCAAAAACGTATCCAGGAAAAAGACCAGGAAATAGAGCATCTTATTAAAATAGTTAACACCCTTGAAGTGCTTTATCAGCAAGAAAAAGATGAAGCGCTGATTCAAATTGCAAAACGCAAGCACCTCCTGAATTATAATAGTTTTGGAACAGCCACAAAAGAAGAAATGAATGACCTGAAAATGATCAGTGGTATTGGTCCCTTTATTGAAGAAAGATTGCATGCTGTCGATATTTTTACTTTTAAACAAATCAGCAAATTTACAGCTCATGACATCGAAACGATGAATCAGGCCATCGAGTACTTTGCGGGTAGAATTGAAAGAGATGAGTGGATTGCCCAGGCCAAAGAACTTGTTAATCTAAAGGAGAAAAGAGCAGAGCTTCTTAAAAAAATTGGTGAAAGAAAGGAGCGCATTTATTACAATAGAATCGGGACAGCTAAAAAAGAAGAAGCAAACGATTTTACCAATATAAGTGGCATTGGTGGATGGATCAGGGAAAAGCTCCATGTACTGGATATATATACTTTCCGTCAAATCAGTAATTTCACCGACGAGGACATTCATGCGGTTACCGAGGCCATTGAATATTTCCCTGGCAGAATTGAAAGAGACGAATGGATAGAACAAGCTAAAGAACTTGTCAGGATTGAAGGTAAAAAAACTGAACTCCTTAAACGTATCGAGGAAAGAAAGAGCCTTATTCCCTTCGACAGATTAGGCGTTGCCCACAAACATCATGCAAACAATCTTACACTAATAAAGGGCATTGGGCTGTGGATAGAAGAAAGACTCAATATGATCAACATCTATACTTTTAAGCAAATTAGTAAGCTAACACCGGCAGATGTGAAAACCATTACAGAGATCTTAGAAATAAAGCCTGGTCGAATCGATAAAGACAACTGGATAAACCAAGCACGCGAATTGTCGAAGAACAACTAAAACAGGCAATAAGTACGCATTGATTTTTAGTAATAACATTTCTTTGATTTTAAGGTGAAAGTTGTTGTGCTAAAGTTGTACGGCAGGTTGCTTTTCTGACAATATCAAAGACCCCAAAACAAATAATACAATTTTTTCTCATGAAAATGTGAAGACCGTTTTGAGTGTAAAAACCAGAATGGTCTTCTTAATTAATCGAACATAA
>JAQIDF010000538.1 GCA_027858145.1 Prolixibacteraceae bacterium
CCTCTGACAGTCGAATAGCACACCCAGAGATCTTTTTATTTGCAAATATCGCAAGGAAATCAGGCTTTATGAAATCTTGAAAATACATGCCCGAAAAAGAAGTTGAGTAGTTACAATAAATCAGACTTTCAAAAAGAATGAGTGAACGACCCAATAAACTTAGCGGGCACCACAAATTATTGAGTAAATAAAAAGCACAAAAAAAAGCCCTGCAAATGCAGAGCTTTTTTAAGTATTTAAATATTACAATTACATCATTCCGGGCATTCCGCCGCCCATGCCGCCTCCAGGCATTCCGCCACCGGCAGGCTCATCTTCTTTCTCATCAACCATCACACATTCTGTTGTTAAGAACATTCCGGCAATTGACGCGGCATTTTCGAGTGCAATACGTGTAACTTTTGCAGGGTCGATAACACCCGATTCGTATAGGTTTTGGTATTCATCAACACGAGCATTGTAACCAAAATCGCCTTTTCCGTCTTTAACTTTCTGTACAATAACGGCACCTTCGCTGCCAGCATTGGCAACAATCAGGCGCAATGGCTCTTCAATCGCACGTTTTACTATCTCAATACCGGTTGTTTCATCATCATTTGCACCTTCAAGGTTTTCAAGTTTTGAAATGGCCCTGATATAAGCTACACCACCACCAGGAACAATACCTTCGGCTACTGCAGCGCGTGTGGCATGAAGTGCATCATCAACACGGTCTTTTTTCTCTTTCATTTCAATCTCAGAAGCAGCGCCCACATAAAGTACAGCAACACCCCCCGCTAATTTAGCCAAGCGCTCCTGAAGCTTTTCTTTATCGTAATCAGAAGTTGTTGCTTCAATCTGCTTTTTAATCTGGCTAACGCGGGCATCAATCAACGCTTGCTCACCTTTACCAGCTACAATCGTTGTATTCTCTTTGTCAACCGATATTTTTTCAGCTTCACCTAACATTTCAACCGTTACATCTTCAAGCTTCATTCCTTTTTCATCTGAAACGACTGTTCCGCCGGTTAACACAGCAATGTCTTCAAGCATTTCTTTACGACGATCGCCAAATCCGGGAGCTTTTACGGCACATACTTTAATGGTTCCCTGGAGCTTATTCACAACCAAACCGCTCAATGCAGTTCCGTCAACATCTTCAGAAATAATCATCAGCGGGCGGCCGGCCTTAGCTGTTTGTTCGAGAATTGGAAGGATATCCTGAATAGCACTGATTTTCTTATCGTGAATAAGAATCATAGGGTTAGACAGGTCGGCTTCCATTTTTTCTGTATCGGTAATGAAATAAGGAGATATATAACCACGGTCGAACTGCATACCTTCTACTATTTCAACAGTAGTATCGGTACCTTTCGCTTCTTCAACAGTAATCACACCTTCTTTATTAACCTTCTCCATTGCCTGCGCAATCAGCTTTCCGATTGTTTCGTCACCGTTAGCCGAAATACGTGCCACTTGTTCTATTTTACTGAAATCATCACCAACATTCTCAGATTGCTCTCTGATGCTGGCAACAACTTGCTCAACGGCTTTATCGATACCGCGTTTCAAATCCATAGGGTTAGCCCCGGCAGTAACATTTTTCAAGCCAACATTAATAATCGACTGCGCCAAAACAGTTGCAGTTGTAGTACCATCACCGGCATCGTCACCGGTCTTAGATGCTACTTCTTTAACCATCTGTGCACCCATATTTTCAAATGAGTCTGACAACTCAATTTCTTTGGCTACAGTTACACCATCTTTTGTTATTTGTGGTGCCCCGAATTTCTTATCGATGATTACATTACGCCCCTTTGGGCCAAGTGTAACCTTAACAGCATCGGCCAATTGGTCGACACCTTTTTTCAATAAATCGCGAGCTTCGATATTGAACTTAATCTCTTTTGCCATATCTTAAAAATTTAAAAGTTTTGAAAATTATGCAATGTAAAGCACATCGCTTTGTGAAATCAAAAGATAATCTGAACCATCTATATTCAGTTCAGCACCTGCATACTTGCCATAATAAACAGTGTCACCAACTTTTACTTCCATTGGTTCATCTTTCTTTGAGTCTCCAACCATTACCACTTTGGCAACCTGTGGCTTTTCTTTAGCTGAATCGGGAATAATAATTCCACTTGTTGTTTTTTCTTCAGCAGCCATTGGCTCTAACAGGATTTTCCCTGCAAGTATTTTACCTTTTAATTCTGACATATTTTTTCTGTTTTAAAAGTTATTAATTCATACTAACGGCCTGATCAATATCAGAATTTGTGCCAAACCTTTTTCCTGCCAAAATGAATCAAAACACCAGCCATAGCTGTCATGAAAAACAGAAAATGGAAGCAAAAACACCGTAAAACAAGGCGTTACAAAAAAAAACATGTCACACTGACAGCACAAGGCAAAAGGTCATAAAAAAAGGCATCTTGAAAAACAAGACACCTTCTAAATTTCTTGAACGATTTTATTTTATTCTTCGTCTGATTCTGGTTCTGTGGCAGGAGTAGATTGTGTTCCTTCTGCGGCACCTTCAACATCGGCAGGTGAAGTTGGAAAGTTTGGTATAGCATTGGGATCTACAGCATTTTCAATTTGTTCTCCAATAACTGAGTCTTGTTGAATTTCATGACGGTCTATCGAAGCACTTGCTAAAACGCACAATACAAGAAGTGCCCCTGCTAACCACCACGTAGCCTTTTCCAAAAAATTAGTGGTTCTACGAACCCCCATGATTTGATTATTGCCAGAAAAGCTTGATGCTAAACCTCCACCTTTTGATTCTTGTACCAGCACGATAAGAACCAACAGAAGGCAAACAATAAATATGAGTACAATTGCAAGCGTATACATTTTATGAATCTTTAGATATTAAATTTTTAATTTTTTCAATTTGAGACGCAAAGTAACTATTTTTTTCGGGAATTGTCAAACTTAATTTCTCATAAGCCTTTAAAGCTTCGTCATAAAGTCCCTGTGCCATATAAATTTCGGCTAATGTTTCACTTATCAGGCCATCATCAATCTTTTCTTTTTCATCTTCATCAAGGCTTTCAGGCATTTTTCCCACCGGCCTTCTCTGTTTTATTTTACCCGGATTCTCCATAATAAAACGGTCAACAAGGCTATCGGGATCCATTTGGGGTTCCTGGTCAGTTTGTCTTTGTAAATCGAACGATGCCGAATAAGAATCGATTATATCGTCTATTTTGTCAGATAAATTAAAATCAACAGCTTGTTTCTCTTTGATCGTACTTCCCGGTTCGTTTATAAATCTAAATGGTTTTTCTTCGTCTTCGTTGTAATTTAAATATCGAAAAAGCACTTTACGGTCGGGGATAAAAACAGCTTGTTCCCTGAGTTCACGATCAAACTGAAAGCTGTTAATATTTTTTAGGTTTCGCAAGTATAGCATTCTCACTACAGGGAAATATGGATAATGACTTATGAGCTGTTTTAAGTCATTAGCCGTATTTTCATCGAGTAACGACGGCTGTTTGATATATTCTATGAATTGATCTTTTGTCACGTTTACCAGTTTGCTACCGATTTATTAAAAATATCATCTACAATTTTCTCAATAATTGACTCAACAAGTTCACCTTCTACATCAGTGATAATGAACTCGCTACTAAAATCTTCGTAGGCCGAAAATTCCGATTCGAAATTTTGCTCCGGATCCTGATTATTAGTAAACTCTACTTTTACCCGTATTGTCAAACGGTTCTGGGCAGCAATATCTCCCCCCTGAACCGATACGGGTTTAACATCATATTCTTCAATTGTCCCTTCAAATTCGAGATCACCATCAGAGTTGGCATAATCCAAACTTGTCTGACGCGTAAATTTATCGCGCATTTGCTCTGTAAAATAGTCGCTTAACGTTGGGTTAACCAACTTTGCCCTGTTCGGGAAATCATAAATGGTATAAGTTTTCACCATGGGTGATATTGAAGCACCGGTAAATGAATATTTCACTGAACACCCGGCAATAAAAACCAATAATAAAACAATCCTGTATACATATTTAATGTGCTTCATCAGCTGTTAGTTTATGTTGTATTCTTTAATTTTTCGATACAATGTTCGCTCAGAAATTCCCAATTCCTTTGCAGCACCCTTCCGCTTTCGGTTATGCTTTTCAAGCGCTTTTTCTATAAGTTCTTTCTCATGTTTTTCAAGCGATAACGATTCTTCAATATACTCCTCAGTATCCTCAATATGATGATCATCATTTATCTTATTTTTGTGTATTGCTGGCACAGAAGGATATACATCATCAGCATGGGCATAATCATCTACATTGAAATCAACCTTATCTTCTTCATGCAATTTATTAATAATACGTGCATTCTCCGTTTGTAACTGTTTATCGGCACTATCGTTTTGCATTAAATCAAATACCAGCTTTTTTAAATCGTTCATATCCTTTTTCATGTCAAAAAGCACCTTGTACAAAATTTCCCGCTCCGATGAAAATGTATTATCTCCCGTATTTTTATAAATAGCCGGAAGCTGATGTTCGTGAAAGTGCGGCAAATAACTTCTGACCATAGCACTATCTATTATACGTTCCTGTTCAATAACGGATATCTGTTCGGTAATATTTTTCAACTGGCGAATATTTCCCGGCCACTGGTAGGTGTTGAGGACATGCTTAGCTTCATCATCAAGCCTCACCGTAGGCATTCGATAACGCTCGGCAAAATCGTGAGCAAATTTCCTGAAAAGAAGGTTAATATCCTCTTTGCGTTCGCGTAAGGGCGGCACATCAACAGGTACTGTATTTAAACGATAATATAAGTCTTCGCGAAAACGCCCCTCGTTTATGGCTTTCATGATATCGATATTGGTAGCAGCAACCACCCGCACATTTGTTTTATGCACCTGTGAAGACCCTACTTTAATATACTCGCCGGCTTCGATTACTCTGAGCAAGCGCACCTGGGTGGCCAAGGGTAATTCCCCTACTTCATCTAAGAAAATTGTACCACTGTCAGCTTCTTCAAAATATCCTTTCCGATCGGACAAAGCTCCTGTAAACGAGCCTTTCATGTGGCCAAATAGTTCCGAATCAATCGTCCCTTCTGGTATTGCTCCACAGTTAACAGCTATATACTTGCCATGCTTCCGGGCTGAAAATTGATGTATAATTTGAGGAAACACTTCTTTACCAACACCGCTCTCTCCTGTAATGAGCACCGACAAATCGGTTGGAGCAACCTGTACAGCTACCTCTATTGCACGGTTTAAGTCCGATGAATTACCGATAATCCCAAAGCGTTGTTTTATTGCCTGAATATCTATCATAAAAGTATAAACGTTACTTGTACTATTTTTTCCGATTTAACTGACAAAGTTACAATTTTCAAAATTGCTTTGATTATATGAATAAATAAAATATTCAAATACAACTTAAATAATATGAGTCTTCCAAGTTATCAAAAAAGCATTCGCCACATTTAATTATCTTTGTTCAGCAAAATTATAAAACCACAAAGCCTCGAAAACCAAAAAAATCAATTTATGAAGGCAATAGCAATTATACCGGCCCGATATTCTTCTACCCGATTTCCCGGAAAACCGCTCGTCATGATTGATAACAAACCCATGATTCAACATGTTTACGAACGAAGCAAGCAAGTTTTCGACACTGTAGTTGTTGCCACCGACAATCATCTGATAGCTGATACGGTTCACAACTTTGGGGGCAAAACCATTCTCACTTCGCCCACGCACCTGAGCGGTACCGACCGTTGTGCAGAAGCAGCTGAAATAATAAGAAAAGATATTTCTTTCGATATCGTTGTTAATGTGCAAGGTGACGAACCTTTTGTTAAAAGCGAACACCTGAATAAACTCTTAGAATGCTTTGAGGATAGCCAGACAGAAATTGCCACACTGGCAACCCCCATCCTTTCATCTGAGATACTTTTCGACACAAACAAAGTTAAACTTGTTCGCGATGTTAACGGATACGCACTTTACTTTAGCAGGCAGGCCATCCCGTCTCAACGTGACAACACAGAAAGCGAATGGTTACACAATCACCCTTACTGGTTACATATGGGGCTTTATGCATACCGTGTGGAAACCCTCAGCCAAATCACAAAATTGGATCAAACCCCGCTCGAGAAGTCTGAAAAATTAGAACAACTACGCTGGCTCGAAAACGGATACAAAATAAAGGTTTCTACTACCAATCATCCCAACATAGGAATTGATACACCCGATGATTTAGAATTGCTTAATAAAATTAAACAATAAGAAAGAAGCGGTAGTTCTTCTTAAAAACTGCTGCAAGCACCATTTGCAAGTTAGGTTAACATATTATTTGATTCGTTTATATTTTCAATTTAAAATCATCATCCGGCACCTTTCCGTTTTCATCGATTACCACATAGCGGGATTTGTTCTTGCTACTTGAAAGCTAACACTGGCTTTGCCCCCGTTCTGTCCACTTACCGTCATTTGGTGCCAACCTTCATCCACAATCAACACTTTTTCATGTTTATTGTAAGTAGTTCCCAGATACTCATCATCGAGATACCAATAAACCAAATCTTCGACATCGTTGGTTGCCAGTTCAAAGACTAAACTTTGTTGTAGCTTATTAAAATCCATAGGCAACCATATTTTTGAGGAATCCTGCGGATAAATAAAGGTCATATTATTTGTATCGTGGCTCCCGGTGCAGTCATTATTGTGAGGCGGAACAGCTTTAGGATAATGCCCCATCTTGTTCAACTGGTTAACTACTTCGGATGGATACACCAGAAAGTTTTTTGCATGATGCCCATTGTCCCAACAAAGCGAGCACACTGTTTTATCCTCTTCTAAATTAAGCTCATACCTTTTGTGAAACGGACATATTTTTAAGGGCTTCGCATGTTTTGGAAAATCCTTGTATTCAACATTATCACAATATTGGCCTGCCAGATAACCCGTTTCGCTGCATAGCTTTTGTGTTTTAAATGCAGCATTATTCTTTACGAACCATTTGTAATTCTTTGATGCCAGGTAATTCATTATTTCAATCATTAATGTTCCTGAAGATTTTGCTCCTACAAGCTCATTGTTCCCCTCTCCAGAGAAATTCCCACTCCAAACAACCACTGTATATTCCGGAGTAATGCCAGCAGCCCAGGCATCTTTATGACCGTAGCTGGTTCCTGTTTTCCATGCAATAGTCCGACTTCCGGCATACTGTTTCCAAAATTGTTCCTCTCCATATCTGTGCAGATCAGTCATGCATTCTCTAATTTGATAAGCAGCTCCCTCGCTAATCAGTTGATTTTTTCCGCATTGCAACGCTGTAGAATCACTTTTCAAATAACTTATTGGTAAGAAGTTTCCATCAAGCGCAAGTCCCCGATAGAGTTGAGCTACATCCCATGGAGTAACTTCTGCACCTCCCAGGATTAAGGTAAGTCCGTACTCTTCAGGCAAACGAAATAAGGTAGATACACCGGCGTGTTTCAAGAAATGGTAATAACTCGAAACACCGTAACTATTCAGAAGTCGCACCGCCGGAACATTTAAGGATCGAATCAAAGCCTCTCTCGCCCGAACAACACCCCGGAACTTATGATCGGCATTACTTGGAGAAAAGCCGCCATAGTGTGTAGGTACGTCATGAATTAAAGCATCGGTGCTAATCAGGCCCTCATCAATAGACAGTGCATACAGGAAGGGTTTTATAACTGAAGCAGATGAACGAGCAGCCTGAACGCCATCAACTTGCCCAAAGTTTTCTTCATCGTGAAAATTCGCAGAGCCAATGTATGATCTGACATAACCCGTTTTATTCTCAACCACCAAGGCGCAAAGGTTGTTAATGCCAAATTGAGACAAATTATTCTGATAGTTCCTGCAAACATATTCCAGATAATTCTGCATTTGCAGATTTATTGATGTTTCTACCGCGTCATGATTGGCAATGTGCTGATGAATAAAACTCGTTAAGTGTTCTGCCGATCTATTGATAGCAAACACTCTTTTAACAAGCGGCTCATCTAATGCTGCATGAAAAGTCGTCTGATCCATCAAACCTTCTTCAAAAAGTTTATTTAACAAGAAGTTACGCTTCTTTAAAAGTGCCGTGCTATTCCTGCCGGGTGAGACCATTCCGGGGGTATTCGGTAAAACAGCCAAAGTTGCGGCTTCAGACCAGCTTAAATCCTTTGGGAATTTTTGAAAGTATTTCAGTGACGCAGCCTGATAACCGATAATATTCCGACCATATGGTGCATGGTTGACATAAGCACTCAAAATTTCATCTTTTGAAAACTGTGCTTCAATTTTAAAGGCCAGCAGTATTTCTTTTAACTTGTTGAAGTAGGTTCGTTTGTTTTGATCCCGCATGCGTGCGACCTGCATGGTCAGCGTACTGGCTCCACTCACTACCCTGCCACTCCGAAAATTGTGGATCATGGCCCGCACAACAGAAACCGGATTAACCCCGGGGTGCTTCCAGAAATACTGGTCTTCGTAATAGGTGATAGACTGAATTAATTTCTCCGGTATCTTTTCGTCGGCCACAGGCGAAAAACACCATTGCTCCCGATCATTTAAAAAAGCGCGTAAAATGGAACCATCATCGGCATAAATCACCTGGCTGTAATCTTTCTCAATAAGCGGTTTTGAAACAGGAAAAAGCAGCCAGATTAGAAAAAGCAGTAATCCAGCCAGCCAATATATTATCTTTTTTCGTTTCAAATTAATCACGTTTAACAACTTTCACTTTCCTCCCCGCAATGCTCGCCCGATATGTATTGTTGTACATGGCTTCCATCAACACCGGGGGCAATTGAAATGAGCCAATCGTAACCACATTAACCTTGGCTATAAAATCATTCTTGTGATGGATATAGGGTTGTATTTTAGCATTCATATCAAAAAACCAAATCATACGATCGTCACGAATATCAACATATTCTTCTTTGTTCAACCTCAAATTGCTCAAGAAGGGCGGGGTCACTTCCGTTTGCAGGCGGGTATTCTGAAATTCCCATCCCGAGGGCAACATGTACATCAGCGCAACTTCATCGACGGGCTCTTCGGTCATGTTTTCAGCATGCAAGTGAATCCAGAAAGAGCTTCCCTGCTCCAACTCTCCGGGGTCGAGAGGCGCACCTTCTTCAGTGTAGTATTGTGCCACCACACTTAAATTAGATGCAGTATTTCCAAGTTCACTTTTTAAAGGAACACCGTCGTTTGTGAGAATTCCAAAGACTTTCGAGAAAGTGGTTTTATCAGTGATCTCAATTCGAACCTGCTCTCCAATGTACGGATCCAACACGATTTCTTTTCCGGTTTCGGCGCTAAAATCCTTCTTTTTGCCATCGGGATAATAAATGGTTCCCTGAATCAGTGGATCAGCATCCTTGTCGACCATTTTCGAAATATAACGTCCGTTGGCCAGCAGAACGTATCCCACTGTTTGAGTTGAATACCATCTGTGGTTATCCATTGCCTTCGACAATTCCAACATGAGTGCAAAGGCTTTGTCCATTTCTTCCAGGGTCACCATGGCGTCCAGGATCATGGCACGATCGCGCAAGGTGGAACCATAGGTGCCTGAAAATTCGATATACTCCTTCACGTTCACATCGCTTTTTCGGATAATATCACTCGACAGATCCGTCATTCCGGCTAATTTACACGATGCAGCCAGGAGCCAGCGACTCGGATTGTCCAACTCGTTAAAATGACTTTCAGCCAAAACATTCAGCTCAGAATTGACTGCATTGCCCGACAAAGCAAGCACATATCCATAGTACGACTTAATGCGCAAATTTCCGATAGAACGAACGCTGTTACGCATATATTCAATCACCTTATTGTACAAATCATCCGGAACATAATAGCCCCGGTTTTTGGCTTCAACCAAAAAGTGTGCTGCATAAACGGTACCCCATTCGGACACATCCGTGCGTCCCGGCCAGTAGCTAAAGCCACCGGAATACAATTGAAAATGATTCAAACGGGCAATCCCCGCGTTGATGTTATCATCAATTTCTCTTTTCTCCGATTCTGTGAAGTCAATGAAATTATTCAAATATAGCTGCGGAAAAACTGAAGAAGTAGTTTGCTCAATACAGCCGTAAGGATAATGGATCAACCAGTTCAGGCGGCGCTTAAAGTTCATGCCCGGATAACCTGCTATTGTAAAGCTTGCCCGATTGGTGCCATCGATACCGGTGGCCGGAACTGTCAGGGTGTAATCCTGCCCCTTGTCAATTTCCGTAATCAACGAATTATAAATTCTTGGTGCCGATGGACGCACATGCAAATCCGTCACATTTTTGGCCTCAAACTCCCCGTTGCTCACCTCAATGATTACTTTTGAAGCACCAGCAGCTTTCTTTGTTTTTAGCCTGAAGAAACAATCTTCATCGCCTGCTTTATTAAAACTTACTTTCAACAAATCATCGCCCACGACCTCTATTGGCCCTTCGGTTTTTAGCTGAACACGCACCTCGCCCAAATTATCTTTCATAGCAAAGATCGTTGCCGGCACAACAAATTCCTCGTCGGGACCAATCACTCTGGGCAAGGTGGGCAGTACCATCAATTCCTTTTTCACCGGCACTGTTTTTTCGGCACTGGCATAGCTTTTCCCGTTGGCCGCCACTGCCATGATCCTGACTGAACCAATATAGTTGGGCATGGTAAACTTCACGGTTGCACGTCCATTTTGGTCTGTTTCCAGCGGCCCTTCAAACAAGGACACCGGTTTAAAGCGTTTCTTTTTGCTATCGGGTTCCAATTGTGATTCCCGGTAATCCATGTCTCCACCAATCGAGAAGGTTTTGAACACATCACCAATGTTAGCCGAGATCACCTGTGAAAACACATCAAAGGTTCGCACACCAAGACGTATTTTACGGAAGAAATAAGACCACGGATTTGGTGTTTTAAAGCGGGTAATATCCAACAGGCCTTCGTCGACCACGGCAATGGTAAACTGTGCCTTTTGATAGTTACTGGTTTGCAAGTCAATTTCAAAAGTTTCTTCCGGCCTGAACTCGTCAGTTGTTGTAATGTCTACATCAAACTTTGATTTCGGATCCACCACATTGATGGGCAAGACCCCAAACATGCGCAGCGGGCGGTCGTTTCTGGTTTCAGCATGAGGTTGCAGCAAAAGCACAGACACATAAACATTGGGGGTCATTTTATCGGTAATCGGGACTTCCACCTCCATTTGTTCACCGGGCTTCGGCTGGTACCATTGCATCGAAACCATCTCATCGCCTTTTTCAACCGATACCATAACCCGTCCGGTACCCGGAGAAGGGAACGAAACATGCGCCGTTTCGCCCACTATGTATTTGTCTTTATCGGAGCTTAGCAGCAACATGCCCGCACTGTTGTCCCCCTGCGAGGAACTGCTCCAGTTATAAACGCTGAAAAAACAACCTGCCGAATGAGCTCCCTCCTCTTCGTCGTAAACCTCTATGTAATAACTGCCTCGCTTAACCGGCATGTAACGGATCAAGGCATGCTGTTCGCCTGACACCAAAGTGCCCTGCTCAACCAATTGGGTGTGTGAATTAGACTTGTAGCGCAATTGACGGTTGTTGTACTGCCACCACCAATAGTCTTCATTCTTGTAGATGTTGTAACGAATTTTTTTACCGGCAATGGGGTTCCCCATGGGGTCGACAACAATCACCGGTATGCTCAGGTCGGTTTCTGCCTTGTAATAACGCTCCATCTTCTGAATCCCAACATAGGTATCGTACGGATTAATTTTCACATTAACCCAATTGTTGTTTTTCCGTCCGCCTTTTTCCATCACATTGGCCGAAAGTTTCAGGTTGATGGCCGAAGGAACTCCTGAAAACTCAGGCAAATCAATTGTTTTTGAGTACAACCCTTCATTGTCGAATTTTGAATCATCGAGCTTTTTGCTTTTGCTGATGTACTCAATGGTTGGGTTGCTAAAAACGAAATCGCTGTACCGGGGAAATTTCACCTCCAGGTCTGAATATTCAGCAATCATCTCAACGGGATTTTCTTTGGCCGGTGTTCCAAACAAATATTTGCAATCGACATCCACCGCAAGGGTTTTGTCAGCTTTAAAAAGCGTTTTTTTGGGCACGCTGATATTTGTTTTCAACTTATAAGGAACGATGGTTTCGATTTTTACGGTATGCGAGAAATAACTGTTTCCAATGTAGAAACGGGCCGTCCAGTTGCCGGTTGGGTCGCTCTGCTTGGTTTGAAACGTAAAATTAAAGAAGCCATCTTCACTTTCTCTGCTGGTATTTGTGTAAATCGATTTATTTCTTGGATCCAACAATTCGACCGTAATTTTTTTATTGTCGGGGAATGCGCCCTTGAGATGCCTTGCAATTACCGAGAGATTAATCTCATCGCCGGGTCGATAAACTCCTCGCTCCGTGTATATAAATGCCTGGGTATTTAACTGAGTTTTGCTTAGGCCGCCAATATCGTATCCCGAGATATTCCATTCCGACTCGTCGAACTTCATGATGGTACGGTCTGTCCCTTTTTGGGCAATGATATAATGATAACTGTTGTATCTTTTCTCCGGACGCAGCCTTACCATACCATCATCCCGGGTTTTACCTTTCAATATGTATCGTTCGCTGCGGTAGTACCTTGATTTGATTTGAACATCAACATCAGCCAATTGTTTCGCATTATTGAGATCAGTGGTAAGCACAAGGTACTCATCATCTACTTTTTTGCACAACAAACCGATATCACTCATAATAATTGGCTTAAAGACTTGGCCATTCTGGTTTATATACTTGTATTCGTCCTGAACACTGGTAAGTAAATCTTTAGGTGTAAAGTTCAGGCGGATTAAATACAAGCCTTTGCCATTCTTAGCTATTTCCTTGCTCAGATCAATTTCATTCAGTTTCCAACTGTTCTTCTGATTGCTAATCTCGAAGGTCTCGTTATGCAGGATCAACCCCATGTTGCTTTCGTAGTTGTTCGTGAATCGGGATTTCCGGTCGGCCTGACTGCTGATTTGCTCACTGCGAATAAAATCATCCAGATTTTCGTTATACACTTTCTTCAATTCCAGGTGAACACGCTGAAGGTTACAGGTATAAAATTGCACAATAAACTTATTAGAAGAAGGAAGAATTAAACCCGAAGAAGCAAACTCAACCTGTGGTTCAATGTTGGGAAAGGAGATTTTTTGGGTATACAGTTTTTTTGTTTTGGTTCCCCACACGCTTTCGATGTTTTTTTGAACAAGCACTTCATAGTCGTTACCGTACTTAAAATCCCCTTCGATTAACACGGTTTTCCCCAACCGTTGCAATTTAAGGTCACCCGGGGCAGGATCGACTTTGACCAGTCCATCAATATTCTGTTTCAGAGAAATCCGATCAGAAAATGCAACACGTATTTCCGGGTTCTTTTCTCCCGCATCATGAGAAACATTAAGCACTTTAAAAGTGGAGAGCGGGGTAATTTCTACCATTTCCACGTTATCCTCGAACAATCCCATTTTATCTTTATCCAGCGTAATTATCAGGGTGTGATTCTCATCGTCCCGGGTAATGTCATTACTAACCAAACGGTAAGTCATTTCATCTCCACTTCCCGATAACTCAAAGCCCAGCGTTTTGCCATCCAATTCACATTTTATGCCTTCCCCTACCTGTTCTTTCTTTACCGGTGAAGCCAGGCTGAAATCAGCTTTATACTGCAAAATCTTTGGTGAAGACGGCGTTTTTAAATCAATGGCTCCCTTAAAATCAGCTACCATATTCTGATTTACATCCAATACGAAGATGAATTGCTCCAGGCCTTCCGGTATGATATTACCCGGCAGGTCATTCAACAACAAAGTAACCTTGTAGCTCTTGCCATATCTTAGTGGTTCGGCAGGAATAAAAACAAGTTGTGTTTTGCTTAACCACTTAGCCTCTCCATCAATCTTCGGAGAAAATCGGAAAGGTATTTCTTCCAAAGCTTCGTTCAATGATTCCTCTGCCAGCATGGGCTTAACAAAATCGATCGTAATATTTGTCTCCGGATTTACCTCGCCCTGAGTTATGTTACTGATGTATTTTGCAATATCTTCCTCCGATGCACTTTCATTATTGGACGAACAGCCCACAAGGCCAATAATACTTATTAAAAAAATCAGAATTCTAGCTTTCATGATGGATTTGATTATAGGTTTAGTTTTGAGTTGAATGTAAATATAGTAAAACGATGTAATAAAACATAATAGATGGA
>JAQIDF010000006.1 GCA_027858145.1 Prolixibacteraceae bacterium
TTAATTTTAAGTCGTTGCAAAGTTAAATTTTATTGAGACAACTATGGAAGACATTTTTCCATTATTAATAGTAATAGCCATTTCTATAATCGGGGTATTCCGTAGTAAAAACAAACGGAAAAATCCTGATAATAGTGTGCCGCAAAAAGAGGAGCGCAATAACGATGTTTTTAACTGGCTCGAGAAAATTGTTGACGACGACAAGCCACAAGAGGAGAACATTCCCTATGCCACTGAAACAGCTGCAGCAAACAACGTTGTAGAAAATGAAAAGCCACAGGAAATAACAGAAGAGAAAAAACGTAAGCCATCAAACAAATACGAACGGTTCAGTGGTTTTATCAGCCACGAAGAAAAAGAACAATTCAAAGAAGATAAAAGAGATTTGGTTGCGAAAAACAGGGAAAAGAACAGAACATCACTTAGAAGGTCTAAGCAAAAAATGAAACACACTGTTTACCGTGATTTTAATCTAAAACAAGCTATTATTTATTCTGAAATTATTAACCGAAAATACCAATAAAAGATGTTTAAGAACAGGAATACAAAATATTGGTTAAAAATATTCAGAGCCGAATTATAAATTTTTTCACTAAATTTGCAATTAATATTGGAGTTTCGGTTCATGCAACCGGGGTTCTGATTTTTTTTATGTAACCCAAAGATGATAGAACTATGTCTAAAGTAAATTATATGACATCCGAAGGCCTCAAAAAACTCAAAGAAGAGTTGAATCAACTAATGAATGTTGAAAGGCCTGCAATTTCAAAACAAATTGGAGAAGCAATTGACAAAGGCGATATATCGGAGAATGCTGAATACGATGCAGCAAAAGATGCACAGGGCATGCTTGAAGCCCGTATAGCGAACGTGCAATCAAAAATTGCTAACGCCCGCATTATTGATGAATCAAAAATTGATACATCAACGGTACAGATTATGAACGTTGTTACCATTAAGAACAAAAAGAACAACGCGGTTATGAAGTACACTATTGTATCGGAAACTGAAGCCGATCTCAAAGCCGGTAAAATTTCTATTGAAACACCAATTGCCAAAGGCTTATTGGGTAAAAAAGTTGGCGACGAGGTAGATATCAAAGTGCCATCAGGTGTAATTCCATTTGAAATAATCGACATTTCATTATAATTCGATATGGCTACAATATTTTCAAAAATCGTAAACGGGGAAATACCATCGTACAAAATTGCCGAAGACGAAAACTTCTTCGCCTTCCTGGATATTAATCCATTAGCAAAGGGACACACACTGGTCATCCCCAAAACAGAAGTTGACTACATTTTCGACCTTGATGAAGAAACGTACATGGGACTTCAGGCTTTTGCACGGAAAATTGCGATAGCCTTGAACAAGGCAATCCCATGCAAAAAAGTTGGGGTGGCAGTTTTAGGCCTGGAAGTACCTCATACCCATATTCATTTGGTACCCATGCAAAGCGAACAGGATATTAATTTTGCCAACCCGAAGAAAAAGTTCAGCCCTGAGGAGCTTGAAGCCATCAAAAATCAGATTGCCAAAGCGCTATAGCAGAAACATACAACACTTTGATATAAAAGCGGAATGCCACAAAAGCATTTCGCTTTTTTTTGCGAACATTTTCCCGATTGAACGATTTAATCTAAAAAAGAGTTAATGTTATCGTTAATTTTTGTTACATACATGAATGTATTCATCAATTCGTGTAAATTTACAGGCATCAAATATATGTTAACAAAGAAACACATAGCATTACTGTTTATTTTGCTGGCTAACCTTTGCGTTAAAGCCCAGGATATCGAATTATACCTGGTCAACATAAAAGGCATCGTCAGTGATTTCGAAAGTGGTGAACCCTTGCCCTATGCTCATGTTATTAACCCCCGGAGCCACACAGGGACAACAACAAACGCCGATGGCTTTTTTTCAATCACCATGCTGACTGAAGACACGCTCATTGTCAAAACCGTAGGTTATGTTGATCAAAAATTCACTCTTAATGAATTCCCCCCTAAAGATCATTACGAGGTTATGATGAAGCCTGTGCGTTACTTGCTTGACGAAGTTACCGTAACCGAAAAATACAAAATGCGTGAAAAACTTGGACTTCCCGAGGCCAAACCTCTTAATATACCCAAAGAACTGCGGGGATCCGACTTTAATGAAAAACCACCCTGGTATGCAGCTTTAGTAAACCCCCTTGGTTTTTTATATTATCATACAGGCAAAGAAGAAAAAGAAAAAAGAGCAACCTTAAAAGCTATAGAAAACAACAAACAATGGCTGGAGTTTTCAGAGCACCACAACCTTGAAACCATAGAAAAGCTCACCGGCCTTACCGGCGAAGAGGCTGATAAATTTATGTTCTATTGCAACATTAACAATCAATTACCTTATTTCGCCAGTCAAATGGAAATTGAATTTCAAATCATGAATTTGTTTTTCAAATACAAGCAGGAACAAAAATCCAAAACAGAAAAAGACTCAATTAGTAATTAATGTTAGTCTGTCATAAAAGTGCATTTATTTTTTCTGAACCCAAACCGACACCGAACCGGGTTTACACTTAAATTCAGCCCAACCCTCTTTGTTTGTGTTTACCATTTCATCAACATGGGCAGTAACATCCACATAAGCGGCATCAGGCGAGCCGGTTTTCATGCTTTTCAGCCCCTCATCACCATTACTCAACAATACAGCCATGCCGCCTGGATATTCTTCATCACCCGTACGTGTCCATCCTATACAATCAGGATGGTCGAAATAATCAAGCTGTTCACCAAAAGCATAATGCATACGCACTTCAAGAAAGCGGTCAATAATCCACTGGTGCGAAGGCATCTCAATATCATATTCATTGCCATCTTTTCCTACATCGCGATAACCAGCTCCATAATAGTCGGCTCCAAAAATACAGGGGTAACCATCGCGCCTGAGTAAAATAATAGCATAAGCCAAAGGTTTAAACCATGCCTCAACAACCGACTCCAGTGCTTGTAATGGTTGTGTATCGTGATTGCTGACCAGGGTCACCGCCATCGAAGGCACTTCCTGTACAAGTGTATTGTCAAAAATATGCTGCAAATCAAACCCGCGCCCTTCCTTGCCTGCCCTGGCAAAGTTATAGTGCAATCCGGCATCGAACAACATGATACTTTCCTTCGTTTCAGAAACAAATTTTTTCAGTGCTTCAATATCGTCCGACCAATATTCGCCCACACAGAACAAATTTTTATCACTATAGTTGCGCATTTCATTCAACCACTCAATAAAAAAACCCGATTTAACATGTTTAACGGCATCGAAACGAAAACCATCAACTCCGGTTGTTTCGAGATACCACTTGCCCCAATGCAAAAGTTCAGCTATCACATCGGGGTTGTTCATGTCCAGATTGCACCCCATCAGGTAGTCAAAATTGCCTTTTTCTTTATCAACATTATCATTAAAGATCTTCCCGTCGAATAAAAACACAGCATTAACATCTTCATCAAGTGCATTATAATCGGTTGCATTAAAGTGCCACCAATGCCAATGCAGTTCGGAATACTTGTTTTTTCGTCCGGGAAAAGTAAAATGAGTCCAGGCTTTAATGGTCTGCATCTCGCCAAGGGGGTTATTCCTATTATTGGGATCAAACGGGGTGGCCTTGAACTCTTCAGGATAATCGGCTCCGAGTTTATGATTAAAAACAACATCGGCGTAAACCTGTAATCCCGATTGCTGTGCCGCATTAATAGCATCAATATACTCTTTACGTGTACCATATTTTGTTCGCACCGTCCCTTTCTGGTCAAATTCACCCAGGTCGAACAAATCATAAACCCCGTATCCCACATCCTTGGATCCACCTACACCTTTATATGCCGGCGGCAGCCATACGGAGGTAATTCCTTTGTCAGCCATTAACTGAGCTTCTTTCTTAAGTTTTTCCCACAATTTACCATCTGCCTGAGTGTACCAGTGAAAAAATTGCAACATTACACCATTATATTCTCTCATAAACAATCATTTTCAATAGGTGATCTATACAATATACGAAAAATATTATTCAAAAAACACCTACTAATCAAACCAAAATGAATCAACTAAAAAAGAATGGCCATTTCAAACCTCATACATCAAAATCAGTAATCAAATTTTATTTTTTTAAGCGCTTTAGAAACACGCTAAGTCATTCAATATGTAACATTTGTTAAAATACAATCTTTCTCATTATCTAATTGTTAACTCGAACTGCAAACCGTATGATGTCATTTTTTTCTTTAAGTAAACGGTTTATTTTTGTTTAAAAGAAATAAGACCATTAAACATAAAATATTAATACATTAAAACCCAAAAGTAATATGAAAGTAACAGTTGTAGGTGCAGGAAATGTTGGAGCTACATGTGCACAAGCCGTGGCAGAGAAAGGAATTGTTAAGGAAGTTGTTTTAGTTGACATTAAGGATGGACTTGCAGAAGGAAAATCACTTGACTTGTGGCAAACAGCACCGATTAATTATTACGACACTCGTATTGTTGGTTCAACCAACGATTATTCAAAAACCGCTGGTTCCGAAGTTGTTGTTATCACATCAGGTGTACCCCGTAAACCGGGTATGAGCCGTGACGATTTAATTTCAATAAACGCTGGCATTGTAAAAAGTGTAACAGAAAACGTAGTTAAGCACTCACCCGATGCAAAAATTATAATCGTTTCAAATCCATTGGATGTAATGACATACACTGCATTCCTTACAGCCAAGAAATCGAAAAACGAAGTATTTGGAATGGCCGGTATTTTAGATACTGCCCGTTACCGTGCTTTTTTAGCCGAAGAACTTGACGTAAACCCAAAAGATATTCAGGCTTTACTGATGGGCGGACATGGCGACACAATGGTTCCACTACCGCGTTATACTACCGTTTCAGGTATACCTGTTACCGAATTGATTGAAAAAGATAAACTGGATGCTATTATAGATCGCACTAAAAAAGGTGGCGGCGAATTGGTTAACCTGATGGGGACATCAGCCTGGTATGCACCGGGTACTGCTGCCGCTCAAATGGTTGAAGCTATTGTTCTCGACCAGAAGCGTATTTTCCCATGTTGTGCTTACCTCGAAGGTGAATACGGCTTAAGCGACATTTACCTTGGCGTACCAGTAAAACTTGGACAAAACGGTATCGAAGAAATTATTGAAGTAAAGCTGAACGACGATGAAAAAGCATTGCTCGAAGGCTCTGCTAAATCGGTTAAAGGTGTTATGAAAGTACTTGATGACATGAAAATGTTCGACTAAATAATATTGGATTTTTATATCTTTAAGGCCTCTAACTTTTGTTAGGGGCTTTTTTATGTTGATATGGAACAACTGGTTTTAACAGCATCTTTTTTAGTCCCGCTAATTTTATCGGCGGTATTATTTTACAATGCCCGTAACAACCGTCCAAAAATCATTCTTGCCATTAGCATGCTTAATGCATCCGCTGTTTTTATAGCTAATAATTTCTATTTTCTCGAAGACTTCTACATATACACATACCTGCACAGCTTGCATGTTGCATTGGTATTGTTTATTTACCCATCGATTTATCTATATTTAATTGATTTAACCGGCAAACTAAAATCACTAAAAAAAACCTGGATCCACTTTTTACCCGGAATCACTTTCTTTGTTGCATATATTATGTTCTTCGACCTGCGCTTTAACTACAACGAACGTGTTTCTTTTCTGAGCACTTATCGCGAAGGAATTATTGATGATGCACGCTTTCAGTTTGTTGAATGGATAAGATTGATTAATGTGGCAACAATTGTAATACAAGTGGTTGGCTATAGTTTTGCAATGTTTACAGAAAGCCGAAGATACAACCTGCGCCTTAGATACGAATTTTCGAACGCCGATCACCTTCAAATAAAATGGCTATCGTGGTTTAATTCAGCTTTAATTATTATAGCAATCGTATCGGTTATTTTCTATGTTATCAACCCATTCTCCGATCAAAACAATACATTTTTAATCCTTTCAATGTTTGCTATCTCAGTGTTTGTTTGGCTAATTGGAATATGGGGAAATGCTCAGCCCAAAATTGTATTGCCCACTGAAAGAAAGCCTTCATTGGAGAGCCAAAACGGGATTGACAATATTTATCGGCAACTTGAATCGTTAATGCTCGAGAAAAAATACTATCTCAAACCAGACCTCACATTAACTGAAATTTCTAAACTGGCCGGCACCAACCGATCATACACTTCACAAGCTATCAACACACACGGAAAATCAAACTTTAGCACGTTTGTTAACAAATACCGAATTGAAGAAGCAAAAACGATAATGAGAGAAAAGCCGGGCATCAAACTTGAACAAGTTGCATTTGAGTCAGGGTTTGGCTCTGTTTTGTCGATGCAACGTGCTTTTACCAGACAAACCGGATTATCGCCCGGCAAATGGAGAACGTCTATTCAATAAAAAACGACAGCCATGATAATCAGACTGCCGTTTTAACCCCAACAATTTCCTCACAACTATCCTATTTACAAAATATGTTTCTTAATATAAAGGTTGATATTAGCTATTTAATCAATATAAAATCGTAAAATTCTTGCGGAACAATGCAAAGTGTATCATAAGGACTATTCTCGGTTAACCCTTCAGTTAAGCACAAATATTTTTCATCACTATCGATTACAAAATAAATTCGATCTCCACTTTTTGAAAACATTGTATTTTTGACCCTCCCACTCACATCACACACATCAATCTCTTTATTACTAACAAAATCCTTATATACCACATAGCCATTAGTTGTTCCAACACAAGCTCCGTAATTATTCCAATTAGACTTTTGAACGTTAACCAAATTCATTGAAGGATCAGGCAAGCTAACTACTCCGCTTTCAACATTCAGCATCTTCATAACACCATTGTTTGCATAAATAATATATTTCCGGTCTGAAGTCATGGCGTAAATACTTACATCAGAATCATCCGGATCCCCTAATCTCGAAAATTCCATATTTTCAAAATCGTATTGAAAAAGAAATTCGTAATCCCAATGTAAACTTCCTCCCTCAGTTCCAAATGCTTCTATATGCCCGTAAGCATATCGACCATCTTTAGATGCGAAGATATTTTTATTGAATTGCGCAAAATCAGTATCGTTACCTTTTTCGGGCTGACCAAGTGCAAATGCGACAGGGCTGGGTATCGAAATAAGCTCGCCGCTAACCAGGTTGTAACGCATTAAATGGCGCCTTGCCTCATCCCCATAACTTTTATTATTTGTGCCAGAAATATAAATCACAAATCCGTTTTCAGATACATTTTGAGTTCTTCCGTCAAAATAAGAATAATAATTATCATTTTTAGGAGAAGCCAAAGGGAGATGTTCATAATTTTTATTATCCATCTCCATGAATATTCCCTGATTATCGAAATCTCTCCAAAATAATCCCATAGCCATTTTATTATTATTAATGGCACAATCTGTTGTCATACTAGTTCCTGGATATACATCTAAAAATGAAGAATAAGACAACTCCCCATTTTGCAACGACAATTTTGCAACTAATTTATCTGCACCCAATATTTGTTCGCTACCTGGCTTATATAAAGCTAAAAAATCAACGTTCTTCGATTCATTTAACGATACATCATCTTCATCGCAACCAGCCAATATTAGCATGCAGAAAATAAAAGCTAATCCCAAGTTCATTTTTCTTTTCATAATATTAATTTTTTAGTTAGTAAAGACTACAATAATTTTAATCAAATTTAAGAAGTAACTTAATTGAATTCTTTTCAATTTGTGTAAATTGATATTCAATTCGTAAAAACAAAAACTATTTTTTTATTTTTGTTGTGTTGAGAAAATACTGAGAATAAAATCTGATGAACTATACTTTTTTTGACCTGCTGCGGCTAATCGGCTCACTGGCATTTTTCCTGTTCGGGATGAAACTCATGAGTGAGTCACTTCAAAAGGTCGCCGGCGATAAAATGCGAAAAATTTTGGGAGCAATGACTTCCAACCGTTTTAAAGGTGTCCTAACCGGTATCTTAATTACTGCAATCATCCAAAGTTCATCAGCAACTACGGTAATGGTTGTAAGTTTTGTAAATGCGGGGTTACTCAACCTGGTGCAGTCGATTGGCGTTATTATGGGGGCCAATATTGGCACTACAGTCACTGCCTGGCTGATTTCCCTTCTGGGCTTCAAGGTTGACATTAGCTCTTTTGCACTTCCGCTTATAGGCCTTAGCTTGCCCCTCATTTTCTCAAAAGTTGCCAAAAGGCGCTCCATTGGCGAGCTTGTAGTAGGATTTGCCATGGTTTTCATGGGACTATCATACCTCAACGGCTCTGTCCCTGACATAAATAACAACCCCGACATCCTGTCTTTTATTTCGGAATATTCATCATCGGGCTTTTGGTCGATACTTTTTTTTATGTCTGCCGGAACGGTAGTCACATTGGTATTGCAATCATCGAGTGCCGCCATGGCACTTACACTTGTGATGTGCTATAATGGATGGATAGGTTTCGATATGGCCGTGGCAATGGTATTAGGACAAAATGTTGGCACTACAATTACAGCAAACCTGGCTGCACTGGTAACAAACTCAACTGCCAAGCAAGCTGCCATGGCACACATGGTTTTCAACGTATTTGGCGTTATTCTGGCACTTATTCTATTCAAACCATTCGAGAATATGGTTTTTGGAATCATGACAACCTTCGACATGGAACTCCCGAACATGCTCGATGGAAAAACACTTGAGGAAGCCAATGTGGCAATGCCCCTGGCACTTTCAATATATCACACAATTTTTAACCTCACCAATACATTGATTCTGATTTGGTTCGTTCCATTTATATCAAAAATCGTTAAACGTATTGTCCGGTCGAAAGACGAGGATGATGTAGTTTTTAAGCTACATTACATCAATACAGGATTACTTAACTTTGACGAATTATCGGCACTACAAGCCCGTAAAGAAATTGATGTTTTCATGCAACGCACTGCCCGTATGTATAATATGGTAAAAGAAATGTTGGATGAAGATAAACCTAAGAATTTTGAAAAAACATTTGCCCGGGTTGAAAAATACGAGCAAATAGCCGACCGGATGGATGAAGAAATTGTGACTTTCCTGACACAAATCACAAGAAGTGACGTTAGTAAAAAAACTTCAACTCAATCCAGTGCAATGATTAAGCTGGTAAGCAGGATAGAAAGCATTAGTGATTCTTGCTACATTCTGGCTCAACAAATAATGATGTCGAAAAACAAAAAAACACAACTGAGTAAAGAAATGAAAAAGAACTTAAAACATATGTTTGAAGCCATTGATATCGTTATTAATAAATTAAATACAACTCTTGAAGATAAAACAAAAAATATTTACATAGAAAGTGAACGTCATTATCGCGATAAGATTAAAAATGAAGTTGAAAAACTAAACATTGAACATCTGAAGGCCATAAAGAAAGGAACCTATAAATACAAAGTGGGCATTATATATTGTGATTTGTTTACCGAACAGGGCGTATTAGCCGACCATTGTTACCACTCACTAAAATATATTGATGAACTTAATGCTTCATAAGTTGAACGAAACACAAGTCAGAACTTAACATTCTGAACTGACAGGTCCGGGACTATAATAGTATCCATATCGACATAATATGCAGAAAAATGTCCCATAACACCGGGCGGCATATTCGAGACAGGATTACCGGGTGCTATCGAATTAAACGACTCATTAATATTATCGCTCAATGTTGAATAGAAATCGTAAGTATCTTTGGTAAGATGACGAAGTTCAACTACTACGGTATCACCCGGCTCATAATTTTTATAGTAAACAGGCATGGAAATCACATCATCTTTACCAAATGAATCATCTACAAGATAATATTCAACAAGTTTAGGAACACCTAATTCACGCACAAATAACCTAAAATAATTATCTTTCCCCACCGGATCTTCCACCTCAACAAAAGCATTCAAACTATCGGCTCCCCAAAACGGATTAGGCACAAATTTCACATTCAATATTTCTACTTCCCGGGGCATAACAGTTTCAACGGAAATATCCATCCCGACTCCGAGAATATTAAGCTTGTATTTTTCTTTTGGATGAGGAGCAAGGAACGATGAAAGAAAAACCCCATTTTCAGTCACTTTCAATATCTCCGAATTCCCTGAATCATCGTGAATAGTTACTTCTGCATTTTTAATGCGCACATATTCCGGATCGCTGTAAAAACCCTGGCTATACGAAAGCGAAACTTTCAAGGCTTGTTGTTCGTTATTTAAAATGGCCTCTACTACCAATTGTCTGGCAACTTCATCAAGGTCAAGAACAACCTCTTCTTCACACGAAACAAGTGCTAATAAAAAAAACAATAACAGGAATATCTTTTGCCAGCTCATGATTTTAAAATTTAAAGTTCCAACTTATTGATGGTATTGCCGAAAACAAGTATATCATGGTTGTTTTGGTTCTATCAGAATCATCTCCGTCTTGCTCAAAAACATAGCTATAAGGATTTTTATGGGCATAAGCATTATAAACCGAGAAATTCAGCTCCGAGCGGGTACGTTCCGATTTTGAAAGCAACCATGTTGCCCCAAGGTCAAGCCGGTGATAATCGGGCATGCGATAACCGTTACGCTCAGTATAAAGATTTGCTATTGTGCCATCGATATAATATTTCCCGGCCGGAAAAGTAACTGCTGTGCCGGTATTGTAAACCCAGCTGCCCGAGAAAGTCCATTGAGGCGAAAATTTGTAAATAGCAACAACCGACACATCGTGCAAACGATCTTGCCGGGCCGGATACCACTGGTTTTTATTAATCCCATCGATTTGTTTTTCAGATCGCGAGAGGGTATATGAAATCCAACCGCTCAAATCGCCCATCGTTTTTTCAACTAAGAATTCAATTCCATAGGCATGCCCGTTACCATACAAAAGCTCGGCTTCAACCTTATCGTTAAGCAACAAACTGGCTCCTGTTTTATAATCAATTTGGTTTTGCATGTTTTTGTAATACATTTCAACCGACATTTTGTAGATATTATCTTTAATATTACGAAAGACGCCAAGATTCACCTGATCAGCAACCTGGGGTTTAATATTAACACTACTTGGTGTCCAGAAATCAACAGGCGTTCCGGCCGACGAATTTTGTAATAAATGAATGTATTGTGTCATTCGGTTGTACCCGGCTTTTATACTGGTTTGTTCGTTGAAAATATAAGTAGCACTCACCCTGGGCTCAAAGTTCAGGTATGGATTATACCGCTCTCCCTTTTCGTAGTTTATCGAATCGAGTGTATTTCCATTATTATCAAACTCATACTCAACACCGGTGCCATACCTGTAAAAATAAGATGCCCGCAACCCGTAATGAAGTGATATCTTCTCTCCTATTTTTTGTTCATCAGACAAATAAGCTGCCATTTCGGTTCCACGTTTCTCGGGGACATCAATTTTCTGAGCTACATTATCAAGCGATACGGTTTCAAGATTACCCGGTTTAAACTTATAATCGTTCGCCTCAAACCCGAAATGCAGTGTATGATCCGGATTTACATAATAAGTAAACTTTTGCTTAAGGGTATTGCCTACTAATCCGGCACTAAGGTTGAAAGCGAAATCAAAGTCGGCATTTGTTTTATAGTTGTAGTCATTGAATATTAACGAAGTATTGCTGAATAATTTTGATGAAAACACATGAGTATAGCGCAATGTTGCTACTTTATTTCCCCAATCAAAACCAAACATTGATGTTTTAAGTGCATCGCGACCGAGATAGCCTGAAAGATACAAGCGATCGTGATCGCCCAATTCAATATGCGTTTTCAGGTTCAAATCATAAAAGTAAAGTTTACTTTCTTTCAGCGTCTCGTTTTTTGAAAGCATAAGGAACAAATCAGCATAAGTACGACGCCCTGACACAAGAAACGAACTGCCATTTTTACCTAAAGGGCCCTCCAGTGTCAGCCTGCTTGAAATAAGACCAATCCCGCCACTGGCAGCAAAGCGCTCAGAGTTGCCTTCACGCATATTCACATCAAGCACCGATGAAGCCCGCCCTCCGTATTGTGCCGGCACACCTCCTTTATAAAGTTTTACATTACTAATGGCATCGGAATTAAACACCGAAAAAAAGCCCAGCAAATGTGAAGGGTTAAAAACAGGTGCATTGTCGAGCAAAACAAGATTCTGATCGGCCTGGCCTCCACGCACAAAGAATCCTGAACTACCTTCGCCGGCAGAGTTAACACCCGGCATTAACTGGATGGTTTTCAAAATATCCTGTTCACCAAAAATCACCGGAATAGCCTTAACAACTTTCGGGTCGAGCTTTACCGTTCCCATTTCAGTGCTGGTAATATTTTGATTCAAAGCTTCGGTGCGAACAATTATTTCCTGAATCTCCTTACTGGCAGGATCTAAAGCAATATCGTATTCTTTTTCATTTTGAATATCAAGTACAACCTGTTCCGTGGCAAAACCCAAATACGAGAAAATAAAAGTATACTTACCTGAAGGCATACTCACAGAATAAAAACCGTAGGTATTACTGGCAGCACCCCTGCTGAGCTCTTCAACATAAATGGTTGCCCCAATTAAATCTTCACCAGTTTCAGCATTGGTTATCCGGCCCGACATTGTCACACTTTCCTGTGCATACAGGATCGTTCCTAAAAATAATAGCAGTATGGGAAGTATATATCGCAATTTTCAGCTTGTTTAAAAATGTAAAGATAAAATATAGACAAACTAAAACACAAAAGGTTGTCATAAATGACTCCTTTTTATAGCGATAAATAAGTTAAATTAGTATAAAATCGGCATAATTTTCGGTTCACTTAAAAGCATTCCCTGACGTTCGTTTTTAACTTTTTCAATGGCATTTTCAATTTGCTCGAGCGAACAGGGCATCGTAGCCACCGAGAATGTTGCTTTTTCACCATTGTGCCTGTTGTGGCTCACCGTATCAATATTAATATCCTTATCACCAATGGCCATAGTAATAAAACCCGTTGTGCCCGGCATATCGGCTGTGTGGAATGTTATGAGGTATGGAAAAACAAACTGGCGCGCATCGGCAAATTTCAG
>JAQIDF010000068.1 GCA_027858145.1 Prolixibacteraceae bacterium
GTTGTCATAGTCTTTACGAAACACGAAATATTTTAAATTTTGATTTTCATCAATAATAGGTAAGGTATTTAATTTATGTTCCCAAATTATATCATTGGCTTCACTTAATGTAATTCCATTTTATTAAAGGGGTAGTGGGGGGAATAATCCGTAAGCTGATTACAGAAACAATTATTTGATTATGAGTTTTTTGACAGCTTGCTCATTATTGATCCCGGTTATTTGCATAATGTGCTGTCCCTGTGGTAAATGACCAACAAAAACACTTCCGTTTGTGTTCTGTGATAATTCCAATTTTCCATTTAGATTATAGATTTGCACCGATTTAATCTGACAAGGAGAGAAAATAAAAACCTTACCACTGGCAGGATTGGGGGCAATAGATGTGAAATTATTAAATTTTAATTTTCCACCTATGCCGGTAGCAGAACTCGATTCAACGGGGATTGCAGTATCTGCATCCTCAATAACCAGCGTTAGTTCTCCGCTTGCAATTCCTTCATTGTTAACCGTGAATTCAAGGTTTCTGCCAACATGAATGTTTTGAAGGGAATTTTCAGATCTTTGCTCATCTGTCCATATTCCGGGATTCCAGTTGTAGGTATAACCTTTTACCGGAAGAAAAGTAAAGGACCAGACCCATTCTTCATTGCTCTTTTCAAGGTTTCCTCCTTCAAGTCCGCTATACATTCCTACCCATCTCCCTTCCATTGTTCCTGATGGCATATTATTTACTGCAGACCAGTTGGTAGTATTCCCCAGCCATGTATAAACCGACTCGTCAGGCCAAACATTGCTATTGGTAACTTCACCTTTTGTTTTGTCAATAACACGAAGCGTAATATAATCAGATTGTGGAATGGTGTATTGGTCTGTATAAATAAGTCCCAGGTCTGTTAATTCTCCGGGCGTTTGTTCCAACAGGCTGTTATATGGAACTCCCGTAGATTTTGCAATAAACCAGGCATAACGAAAAACATCGGGATCGTTATCCAGCAGGGATAGCGCTTCAATCATAAAATTCTTCTGGTATTTGGGAGTGACAGTTGTTTCTATACCATCCCAGGCACAGAATTCTGTTAGCCAGATGGGTTTGTCATATCTTTTCCACTCATTAAGATACCATTCCAATGCATCTACATTATTCATATAACAATGAACATTTACATAATCGAAATGACATCCTCCCAATGCATCACATTCCTCCAGCCAGGCATCCATCCACTCAAATGGATCATGATAGGGGGCATCGGGTGAATAGTTTAGTGCGGGACCTACTATTTTTAGATTATAATCTTCAGCTATTGCTTCTATCCTTTGCCACTCTGCAGCCGCCTGTGCCGGTGATAAATTAGCCTGTGCCTGAAAGTTGGGCTCATTAAATCCCATAATGTACTCTACGTCAGGGTGCTCGTCAAGATATTGACGTAAGCCTGTTTCATCAAAGTTTTCGTCCCAGGCTTGTGGGACAAATTCCATCCCGAAATCCTTATATACATCGATGATATTGTCATTTGCATCCGGTCGGTACCACCAGTTATACCACCAGGTAGTTCCTGCCGACAAGGCTTCCATATCTGCCTGTGTATGTGCTCCAAATCCGTACCCTCTCTTGATGTTCCGGTTTTCTTCCTGTCCGAAAATAAAAGCGTTGGTCGTGAATGAAAGAAGGATAATTAAAATGAGGTTGACCATGCTGTCGATAATTTAGGCACTTGTCGGATTTACTCTTATCTGTCCACCGATTGCAAGATTTTCACAAAGTGATGCACAATCCACAAATTTCAGAATGACAGAAGTTTTCAATGGTGTAAGATATCATCCATAATTTTCAAAACCATTATGTAATCCTTTATTATTTACTAATCTTGAATTATCTTTAGAGTCATAACTAATCTAATATTTTATGAATCTAACTATTAATTTTCTACGAATGTTGATGATCGCAGTTTTTGCATTCATTTCAAATGGCATTTATGCTCAGGATATCCCGCTACCGGAACATCCTCGTCCTGATTTCGAAAGAGAACTTTGGCAAAATTTAAATGGCGAATGGGATTTTCAATTTTATGATGGCGATGAAGAAGCTTTATTAAACGGCGATTTTCGTTTTGCCAATAAGATAATGGTTCCGTTTCCATGGGGTTCAAAGTTGTCAGGTGTTGACAATGAAGGAGACATTGGCTGGTACCGCAGAGAAGTTGTAATAGATCAATCATGGTCCGATAAACGTGTATTTCTCACTATTGGAGCTTCTGACTGGGAGACTTCTGTTTGGATTGATGGTGAAAAATTGGGAACTCATCAGGGTGGATACACCCCCTTTTCATTTGAATTAACCAACTTCATTGATACTGAAGAAAGACATTCCATTTTGATAAAAGTTGATGATGCCAGACGTGATTTTACACTGTATGGAAAGCAAGGATATGGAGATGCGAGAGGAATTTGGCAAACAGTTTATCTTGAAGCCAGAGGACAGTCATTTATTGATGCTGTTCATTTTTCTCCTGACATTGATAATCAGACTGTTAAAGTTGACGTTTATCTTCCTGAAGAATTAAAAGATGCTAAGAATTTCACCGTAGAAATTGCCGATGATGAGGGAAATACTTTTCAAGGTGCGGGGCTGGTGAATAAAGATGACGACAAAGGAAGTACCAGTATCAAAATTCCGAATCCCAAATTGTGGAACATTGAAACTCCACATTTATACGCTGCAAAAGTTAATTTTCTTGATGACGAGATTAACAGTTATTTCGGAATGAGGAAAATATCAGTTGTTAATCTTCCGGGAACCGAAATCCCTTACATTGCAATTAATGATGAACCGATATATTTACAACTGGCTCTGGATCAGAGTTACCATCCTGATGGTTTTTATACTTTCCCTTCTGATCAATTTATGAAGGAGGAGATTATCAGGTCAAAATCGATAGGATTGAATGGGATCAGACCTCATATAAAAGTTGAAATTCCCAGAAAACTTTATTGGGCCGATAAACTGGGCTTGCTAGTGATGCAAGATTTGCCCAATAGTTGGGGAGAGCCCGGTAGAAAAATGAAAAATGAAGCTGAAACAACCTTGAGGGCCATGATCAAACGCGATTATAATCACCCGGCTATTTTTTCATGGATTGTATTTAACGAAACCTGGGGTTTATTTACCAACACAGCCGATGGAGAGCGGAAATACCTTCCCAAAACTCAGGACTGGGTGGCCTCAATGTATTATTTGACTAAATCATTGGATCAAACTCGTTTGGTAGAAGACAATTCTGTATGTTGCGGCCGTGGTCATACGGAAACTGACATCAACAGCTTTCATGCTTATTTGCCGGGATGGCGATGGGATGAAGTGCTGAAAGATCATACTGAAAAAGTGTTCCCGGGGTGTGAGTTTTTATTTGAAGATGGGTTTAAACAGGGTAATCAGCCTTTTATTAATTCTGAATGTGGAAATGTATGGGGGTACGAAGGCAGTACCGGAGATATTGACTGGAGTTATGATTATCACCGGATGATCAATACCTTTAGAATTTATCCAAAATGCGCCGGTTGGCTGTATACTGAGCACCACGATGTGATTAACGAATGGAATGGTTACTGGCGATTCGACCGTTCTGAAAAATATACCGGAATGGATGAAATAGTTGAAGGGATGTCACTGAACGATTTGCATTCCAAAGTCTATATTTCTACCGGTAATGATATAACATTCAGGGTTATAGCCGGCTCGCAATTACAAATACCGCTGTACATTTCATCAATGACTAGTCAGGATTTTGGGAATCAGCTGTTTCTCAATTATGAAATCGATTTTATCAATGAGATTGGTGAAGAAGTGAATCTGCTCAATGAGTCATTTAATATCGATTATCATCCTTATATCAATGAAAAAATCAGGGATTTGAAAATTGACGCTCCGGCTAATAACGGTTTGGCCATTATCAAACTATTCCTAAAGGACTCAGAAGGCAATATTTTGCATCGGAACTTTGCACATATCATTGTTGAAGGCGGACAGGCAGCTAAAAATGTATACATTGATGCGCTTAAACCCAATGAATTTGAAAATCAGGAATGGTCAGTAAAACAATGGGGTGTACTGGATGGTTTAAAAGTAAACGGAGCCGGGAGCGGATTTTTCGAGTATCAATTTAAGCTGCCAAAATTTAATGCTTTAGATGTTGATGAAGCTTATATTATTATGGAGGTGTCTGCTAAACAGTTATTTGATAAGGATATAACTGGTGCTGAGGTAGAAGGCCTTGACTATATGCGAGGAGCAAAAATTTCTCCCCATGCCAATCCTAACGCTTATCCAATGACCGATGAAACCAGACATTCATCCTTAATGAAAGTTTACCTCAATGAAGAAGAAGTTGATGAAATTCTTTTAATGGATGATCCGGCCGATCATCGTGGTGTACTTTCATGGGAAAGTCAGCCAAAAGACAGGAAATTGTACGAGGCCGGTTCATATGGTTATTTGATCAAGGTGAAATTGACGCCGCCTGTGTTGAAAAAATTGGAAAGCATGAAAAATATTATTGTAAGGATAGAAACTAATAACAATGGAGGCTTGGCTGTATACGGTGCTGATTTTGGCAGGTATCCATTCGATCCGTCATTGGTAATTAAAACTAAATAAATTGAACCATAAAAGTTATTCTAAACCAACATCTATTTTGATGTTGCCGTCTGGGTTTTGGTAGATCAGGATTTCGCTGTTCATATTTTATAAAATTTATCATCCGACCATTTTGCAGGATTGTTGAAAATGTATTCCGATATGCGTTGATACGATGGTTAATTTCGGATAATGTGTTATCTTTCAATCAGTGCTCCTGTTTTTTCTTTCTGTTTTTTCAATGTTCTAATCTGTCTGTAAATGTTCGGTGGTCTTTTTATGCAAATCAAGAAATAACTTTACCGAGGAGAGTTATAACTTAAACAACAAGTATTACAATTTAACCGGAGCATGAAATAACTTTTCCATTTACACACTTTCAAGAATCTACCTTTTATAAGGAATGGTAAAGTAAAAAGATGAACCTAACCCGGAATAACTTTCTACCCAAATTCTTCCACCCAACAGATGAATGAGTTCTTTCACAATGCTTAACCCAAGACCAGTACCACTAATGCTTCCTTTGTTTACATTACTGGCACGATAAAACCGTTCGAACACTTTTTCAAGTTCGTTGGGCGGTATTCCTATACCTGTATCTTTCACAAAGAAGATAATCTCCTCCTTTTGTTTGGTGAACCCAATGGATATTGTTCCACAACTGGTGTATTTATAAGCATTAGAAATTAAGTTGGTGAATATTTGCTGTAGTTTTTCGTGGTCGGAATTAATTAACAGAGTATCTTTTGTTTCAATTTTAAAATCAACACTTTTAATAACCTCAGGCAGGTTGAACGATTTTATTACATTGGACAACAAGGTTTGTGCATCGAACGAGTTGGGTTGGTAGTTAATAATGCCAGTTTGGAGCCTGGAATAAAGCACAATATCGTCGATGATGTGTAACAGATGTTCTGAGTTTTGTACAATAATACTGGCATAATTGTTAATCAGCAACTTGCTCTCTTCTTCAGGCAACAGGCTGGCAAAACCCATAATGGAATTCATAGGTGTGCGAATCTCATGACTCATGTTTGCAAGGAACGACGATTTTAAGCGGTCGCTTTCTTCGGCGCGTTCTAAAGCTTTGATTAACTCTTCTGTACGTTTTTCTTTCTCTGCGTTTTGAAATATAAGCTCTTTGTTTGCACTGATTAAATCTTGTTCCGCTTTTTGTTTCTCCTTTTTATTTTGCGACACTTCCAAAGCACAACTTACTGCAAATGCAAGCCTCCCCGGCCTATCCTTAAGTACATAGTCAGATGCCCCGTCTTTAAGCAATTCAACTGCCTTTTCTTCACCAATTGTACCTGACACACAAATAAAGGGGATTTCTGGTTTCAGCGCAAGAGCTAATTTAAGTGCCGAGAATGCATCGAAATTGGGCAAAGAGTTATCCGAAAGTATAATATCATAGTTTCTACTCTTTAAGAATTCTGCATACTCATTTTTTTCTATAGCAATGTCCATGTTAACCAGATAACCTGCATCTACAAACATTTCATTTATAAGTTCAGCGTCTTTTAAAACATCTTCGAGACACAAAACATTTAACAAAGTATTTGATTCTAATTTATTTTTCATACTAAGAACTCCTTTCGGGTGCTAATTCGTTTAAAACTGCCCAAAAACTACCTATTTGTTTCACGGCCTCGATAAACTGTGTGAAATCGACTGGTTTTACCACGTAAGCATTAACGCCTAAATCGTAAGTGTTTATTAAATCTTTCTCCTCGTTTGAAGAAGTAAGTACAACCACTGGAATTCTTTTCAACATTGTGTCACTTCTTATATTGCGGAGTACTTCAATACCATCCATACGGGGCATTTTAATATCAAGTAAAACTAAAGCGGGATTACCTGCTTTGCGAAGTTTAAACTTCTCCTGGCAGTGGAGATATTCCAAAGCCTCCACACCGTCTCTTGCCACAATAATATCATTAGCCAGATTATTCTCTGTCATCGCTTCTAGCGTTAATTCTATATCTTTGAGATTGTCTTCTACCAATAGAATTGTTCTGATTTTTGCCATGATTAATCCTCTTTCTTTTTAGGTATTGAAAAATAAAATGTTGCTCCTTTGTCTGGCTCGGCTTCTGCCCAGGTACGCCCACCGTGCCTTGAAATAATATGATGAACATTGGCAAGCCCAATGCCTGTCCCTTCAAATTCATCGGTAGGGTGTAAGCGTTGAAAAACACCAAATAATTTATGAGCATATTGCATATCGAAACCCACGCCATTATCATGAATAGCAAAAACAAATTCCTCTTTTTCATCGAGAACTTTTACCTCTATAATGGTTTTTTCTCTTGTATTGGTAAACTTTATAGCATTGTTTAATAAGTTTGTCCAAACCAAACGGAGCAAGGCTTGGTCTGCATAAACCTGAGGCAGTGCTGCAATACGCCATTCGATATTCCGTTTGTGGTTCTCCTGTTTTAACGTTACTAATACATCATTAACAACGATATTCATATCAAAGTTGATAAGCAGCTTTTCTTGTCGCCCGATTCTTGAAAATTGAAGTAAATCGTCAATTAATGTAGCCATCTGGCTTGACGAATCAGCTATGTTATCTAAGTAATGCCGTGCTTTTTCAGGAAGTGAATCGTAAAAGCGACGTTGAAGCAAATCAACAAATCCGTTTATATGACGCAATGGTGCACGCAAGTCGTGAGAGACTGAATATGAAAACGCCTCCAGCTCTTTGTTGGCATTGATTAGCTCTGCTGCACGTTTTTCTTTTAGCTCGTTTTGAAGGAGAAGCTCTTTGTTGGCAATAATTAGCTCAGTAGCAAGTTTTTCTTTTTCTTCGTTTTGGAAAGTAAGTTCTTTGTTGGTTATGACTAGCTCTTCTGCACGTTTTTCTTTTTCTTTGTTCTGGTAGGTGAGTTCTTTGTCAGCAATGATTAACGTTTTGTCTGCTTTCTTACTATTAGCCATTACTTTTTTGTATAATTCCTCTAAAGAATTATAATTTTGTTTTAATTCAAGTAACTCACTGGTGAGTTCTTCATTGGATTTATTGTCAATTGTTATTTTTGAATGATTCATATTATGGACATTAAAAAATATTGAATTTGTATAAGTTACGATATATTTAAGGGGAATCGTCACTAAAGATATTTTTATTATCTACAAAGCTGGTAAAGTGGCAAGAAAAGCAAATATTTGGCAGCTAAGAGAGGTTTGCAGGGAGGGGCATTAAAGTAACAACAGACGGTGTGAGGGCTAGGAAACAGCTCTTTTGCAAGCTGATGTAAATAGCACCTATCAACCAGCAATGATTCGGGGTATTGAGATTGATAAACAATCGGGTGGTAAACGGTTATTAGGGATTCAGGGATAAATAGTGAGAGGAGGTCACTGAGCATTGTCGAAGTACGCACTGGCGGGGCAACAATCCCGTCAGCCACCTACTCGATTACCGCCAGTACTTCATTTTTTTTCAAGTTTCTTTAGTCTTGTCTGATAAGACTGAAAATAATTTCTTTGTGTTTTTTCGTCCAAAAAAGAAGAAAAAGTTAATTTTTCAACCAAGTCAGTCTGATTAA
>JAQIDF010000104.1 GCA_027858145.1 Prolixibacteraceae bacterium
TCACGGCCTTTTTCCTTATCGCCAAATTCATCGAAATAAGTATGGCATATACCCGCACCGGTTTCGATTACCGGAATTGTAGCATTTTCACGAACAAAATTAATCAGGTTCTGACTTCCGCGCGGTATAATTAAATCAACATATCCTTGTGCATTCAGCAACTGAGCCGTTTCTTCACGACCGGCCGGCAATAAAGTAAGCACATTTTCATCGATACCATATTTTTGTAATACCTTACGTATAGTTTCAACAATCGCGATATTTGAGTCAATTGCATCGCTACCTCCTTTTAGTAAACAGGCATTACCTGATTTAAGGCATAAAGAGAAAACATCAAAAGTTACATTCGGCCGGGCTTCGTAAATTATACCAATAACCCCAAAAGGCACACTTGTTTTGGTGATTTTTAATCCGTTTGGTCGTGTCGTTTCTGAAAGAATACGACCAACCGGCGATGGTAACGTAGCAACATTTTTCATATCGGAGGCAATGCTCTCGATACGCTCAGGACTTAATTGCAAACGGTCGTATTTAGGGTCATTTTCTTCCATTCGCGATAAATCTTTCTCATTTTCATTCAGTATTGCATCTGTATTGGCGATGGCTGAATCTGCAACATCATTCAACACTTTATTAATGGTATCAACATCCAGCAAGTTCAATGTCCGGCTGGCTTTAAGTACTTTTTCGAAAACAGGTTTGCAGTCCATATCAGTAATGTTTTATTCGTAAAGAAACATATAATCGTAATAAATCAAAGGCTTTCGTGCTTTTTTTCCAATCAGCTCTTTTGCCTCATCAGAATTATATTGAGATTTACCAAGCCCCAATTGGTTTCCACTTTCATCCTGAATTCGAATAACATCTCCTTTCTTAAAGAAACCATCAAGTGCCGTGACACCAATTAAAAGTAAGCTATTGGCTTTCATGTCAAAAAGTGCATCGCTCGCACCTTCATTTATAATTGCCACTCCCTTTGCAAAACTATCGGAATGTGCGAGCCATTTTTTGCTGCTTTTTAGTTTTTTCCCGTTGGGCTGAAATCGGGTAAAAGGTATATCTTCTTCATTAAGAATCCCGGTTATAATATCGTTGCGGGTACCATTAGCAATAAAAACATCAATTCCTTCAAGTGCTATTTTTCGGGCAACACTGTATTTTGTGTGCATTCCTCCCCTGCCAAACCCCGATTTCTGCATCAAAATATAACGTTCGTAGTTACGGCTTGAAGCTATTATTTCAGGAATAACTGACGAGGTTTCTTCATTCGGGTTGCCATCATAAATTCCATCAACATTCGATAGTATTATCAAAGCCTGACATCCCATCATTGATGAAATCAACCCTGAAAGTTCATCATTGTCAGTAAACATTAACTCAGTTACCGAAATTGTATCGTTTTCATTCACAATCGGAATAACATTGTTATCGAGCATGGTACTGATGCAGTTTTTCATGTTCAGATAATGTCTGCGATCGCTGAAGTTTTCTTTGGTGGTTAAAACTTGTGCACAATAAAGACCATGTTTTGCAAACAATTCAGCATAAATATTGATAAGCTTTACCTGCCCTACTGCCGACCATAATTGCCTTGCCGATACCGCATCCATTTTATTTGTTTCAGACAAAACAGCACGACCTGCAGCAACTGCACCTGATGAAACCAGCACCACATCAATTCCAAGTTCTCTCACCCTGTTGATTTGCTCAACCAAATGCGAGATACGCCCGATATCCAATTTTCCATCGGTACCGGTAAGCACATTACTGCCAACTTTAATGGCTATTCGTTTATATGATTGTTTGTGATTCAAAACATCTACCTTTTTTAAAGCTGACAAATGTCATAAAAGAAAGGTTAAATGCCAAATTTTTGACGACTTATTGAATAAAAAGAATAAGAAACTCGTATGTTTATTTTTTCTGTTCAATTTTGTTGTACGAAGCCAACAGCCCTTTAATAATTGAAGAACTGAACCCGGCATGTTCCATTTCGTTCAATCCGGTAATGGTAATACCCTTTGGAGTTGTTACTTTATCAATTTCAGCCTCGGGATGCGAATTATTTTCAAGAATTAGTTTAGATGCCCCCTTAGTAATTTGCGCGGCCATAATTTTAGCATCATCAGCACTAAAACCAATTTCAACTCCAGCCTGAATGGCTGCACGGATAAAGCGCAGGGCAAATGCAATACCACAACCGGCCATGGCCGTGGCAGCGGGCATTTGCTCTTCAGGTATAAACAATACCTGGCCTAGCTGGTTAAATATTTTTTGAATATCAGATTTGGCTTCTGGAGTTGAGTTATGTTCTGATATGCACGACATCGACTCACGAATGGCAATACCGGTGTTGGGCATTACCCTGAACAGTGTTGGTTTGCATTCTAAACGATTATAAATATGAGAAGATAGTACGCCTGTAACACATGAAACAACAACCGGATTGTTGGCTTTGATTTCACTTTTGATATCATCAATTAAACCGTCGATTTGCCATGGCTTAACAACCAACATCACTAAATCGCATTCCGACACCGCTTTTTTGTTCTCGCTGGTAACATTAAATCCCTGCCCCGAAAGCGATTCAAGCCGTTTAGGGTTACTCTCGGTTAAAACCAGTCGGTCTTTGGTAATGATTTCAGATGCAATTAATCCTTTAGCAATAGAAAACCCAAGGTTTCCGGCACCTATTATGGCAATTTTGTCACTATTCATAGCTGTATTTCTTTATAATTCGTCTAAAACTTCTTTAAATTTCTGAATAAACAAGGTTGCGTTTTCTTTTTTCAGGTTGAGTGGTGGTAATAATCGTATGATGTGTTTTCCTGAAACGCCGGTAAAAATTTTCTTATCAAATAATAATTTTTTTCGTATTTCAGTTATTTCCTGTTCAAATTCAATTCCAATCATCAAACCTAAACCACGCACTTCTTTTATTTGGTCAAATTTAGACAATTCATCCATTAAATACGAACCAACCTCAGTTGTATTCTGTATTAATTTTTGTGATTTAATGACATCGAGCACAGCAATACCGGCGGCACATGCCAAATGGTTACCGCCAAAAGTTGTTCCTAACAACCCGTATGAAGCTTCAAAATCAGGACTGATAAGCACACCGCCAATCGGGAAGCCATTCCCCATTCCTTTAGCTATTGTAACAATATCAGGCTTTATTCCGGCATATTGAAATGCAAAGAACTTACCGCTGCGACCGTATCCCGATTGTACTTCATCGAGTATTAAAATGGCATTGTATTTTGTGCATAATTCGCGTAAACCTTTCAAAAACGAACCATCGGGGATTCTTATTCCGCCTATTCCCTGTATTCCTTCAATTATTACAGCAGCCACATCGCCTTTTGACAATTCTGCTTCAACTGCTGTCAAATCATTAAGGGGCAACATTACAACATCGTCCCTGCGGTTAATTGGCGCAATAATTTTAGGGTTATCAGTTACAGCTACAGCTCCTGATGTACGGCCATGAAATGAGTTTTTGAATGAAATTACTTTCGACTGATTGGTTTTAAATGATGCCAGTTTCAGAGCATTTTCATTGGCTTCTGCCCCACTGTTGCATAAAAACAATGAATATTCATCCATTTCAGATAATTCTCCCAGTTTTTTTGCCAGTTCTTTTTGCAGTGAATTTTGCACCGAATTGGAATAAAAACCAATTCGCTCAAGCTGAGATGAAATATTGGCAACGTAATGAGGGTGCGAATGCCCTATCGAAATAACTGCATGTCCCCCGTATAAATCGAGATATCGTTGTCCATTTTTATCATACACAAACGAACCTTCAGCTTTTACGGGTTCAATATCGAATAAAGGATAAACATTAAATAAGTCCATAATTGAGATTTTTAGGTGCCAATGCACCCATAATTTTACAACAAATTTAAAAAGCCGATGGTTTCATATACAAACCTGCTTTTTGGTTCAGTCCGAACATGATATTCATATTCTGAATTGCCTGTCCGGAAGCACCTTTTATTAAATTATCGGAAATACTGATAATTAACAGCTTATCATCATGCTTCATAAGGAACAACAGGCACTTGTTGGTGTTAACGATCTGTTTTAAATCAGGATTCTCATCAACAACATGAACAAAAGGGCAATCTTGATAATACTTACGATAAAGCGCTGTCGCCTCTTCAATATTTCCGCCATATTTCGTATAGGCAGTTACATAGATCCCCCGGGCATGATTTCCACGAAGCGGAATAAAATTTAAACCCGGAGTATATGAACTCTGTAACTGATTTAAGCTCTGATTTATTTCACCCAGATGTTGGTGTTCAAATATTTTATAAGCCGAAAGGTTATTGTTTCGCCAGCTAAAATGCGATGTGCGTGTAGGCTTTTGCCCTGCACCGGTTGAGCCGGTAATCGCGTTTACATGAATTTCATCCGATATCAAATTATTGGCAGCCAGTGGCAGCAATGCAAGTTGAATACCGGTAGCAAAACAACCGGGATTGGCAATATACTGAGCTTTTCCAATGGCATTGAAATTCATTTCTGGCAGCCCGTAAACAAAGGTGTTACCATTTCGTTTCAAGCGGTAATCGTGGCTCAAATCAATTACCTTTAATGTTGAAGGTAATTCATTTTCCTCCATAAATTCAACTGATTTACCGTGCCCCATGCATAAAAAGATAACATCGAGACCACTGAAGTTCATTTCACCACTAAAAACCAGCTCGGTATCACCCAGTAAATCTTTATGAACTTCGGTCACTTTGTTTCCGGCATTACTCGTACTGTGAATATATTTCACTTCAGCTTCCGGGTGATTCAATAATATTCGTAATAGTTCACCGGCTGTATAGCCGGCTCCCCCAATAATTCCTACTTTAATCATAAACTAAGACATTAGATTTTAGATATTAGATTTTAGACATTAGATATTAGACATTTCAGAATAGTTCGTAATATTTTCAAGATATTGACAATGTGTTGTTTACATCACAATCAAAACAACTTGTTATATTGCTGATATTGAACATTTCACTAA
>JAQIDF010000105.1 GCA_027858145.1 Prolixibacteraceae bacterium
TTTTTTTTATGTTATAATTACACAATGAAACGAGCATGATTCTGTCGAACCACAATCGCAAACAACTAAAGAATGCGAGTTCAATATGTTGCCGATGAAACGAATTATATTATCTATCGTACTTTCTTTAATGTGCTTTTCCTTTTTAGCTGTTGGGCAGGAAAAGGCAAATCGACAAGTAGGTGTTCTAAATTTTTTTCTTGAATGCCACGATTGTGATTTTGATTTCGTCAGGCAGCAGTTAAAAACCATCTCTTTTGTTCGTAACCCCGAATTGGCTGATGTTCACATCATGTCTACCGAATCGGGGACAGGTTCGGGGGGGCGTAAATATTATCTTCAGTTTATTGGGAAGGATCAATTTGAAGGCAAAATTGTGGAATATAACTATACGTCTGAACAGTCTGAAACCGATGATGATATAAGGGAAGGATTACTGAAACTGATAAAAACAGGAATCTTGCATTTCAATTCTTTGGCAGGCTTAACTCAAAATGTGGAAATAAATTTTGTGGAGAACGAAACCCAAGGTAATACTATACCGATTCAGGATAGATGGAATAAATGGATATTCAACATTGAAGCAGGTGGCGATTTCGAGAAGGAAGAAACACAAAATGAATATGGCTATTATGTGGGTGGAAGAATCGAAAAAGTAACCGAAAATTGGAAAACAAGATTTGATTTGTCCCACCGTTTAAACATCGAAACCTTTATTGACGGGGTTAAAGCAATTAAAAACGAACAGCAAAGAACCGAATTGTCAGCCGATTATATCAAAAGCCTTACAAAGCATTGGTCGGCTGGTGCTTTTACCAATTATTATTCCGACACTTATTTAAATACCCGGAACAACTTTAATGCAGCTTTAGGTATTGAGTATAATATTTATCCATGGAAATTGAGTAACCGCAAAATGTTTACGTTCCGATATTCCCTTGCCAGTGAGAACAAACAGTACTTTAAAGAAACGATTTATGAAAAAATACGTGAAACCTTATTCTATGAATCGGTCGAAATCAGGTTAGAGTTGAAACAACCTTGGGGTGAAATAGAAACCAGAATTGAAGGGAGACATTTTTTTCACGATTTTTCGAAGAACAGCATCAATTTTGAAACCGATTTTTCGGTAAGGTTATCGAAACAGTTGTCGGTTTACTTCGAATTTGAAGCAGATATTATACACGACCAGTTTTATCTCAGTAAAGACGAAGGTGCTTCTTTGGAGAATCTGCTACTTGAGCGGCGCAAGTTGGCTACTGCATACGAAATGAGGGGGGGGATAGGCTTTAGGTTTACCTTTGGTTCTATTTATAACAATGTGGTGAATGAGCGTTTTTAATTTGGCTCATAATACATCCGACAGACCATGCTTCTCGATAACGGGCAGAAAATAAGGGTAATGAAATGTGAATCACTTTCTGTCCAACGCCCCCGTAAATATGTTGTGTCTCTTTAATCGAGGTTTATATTTATTGATGTTTTATGAATTTTCCGCGACTTATTTTATCACCCTGAATAACCTCGTAAATATATATTTGATTGTTTAATTGATTTAAATATAGTTGCATGTTCCCGGTAAAGTTTCTTGATAGTGTTTTTTCCCCTTGAAGGGAATACAGGTTAATTATTGCTGGTGTATTGTTGCCTGTATCAAACACAACAAACTCAGTTGCCGGATTGGGGTACACCTTCAACTTGTTGTCGGTTAAATGGGGTGTGCCCGTAGCCGTGTTTTCAGAATAGTAAAGAGTGATTGTTTCGGTTGGCGTCAACTGGCCATCCTTTAATTCAGAATAGGTTCTTCTGGTCATCATATTGAAATATTGTTCCTGATCGGTAAGGTTAGAGATATGTGAGAATGAATAATCAGGTGGAAAAACAATATCGGAAAAGAGAATTGATAAATCATAGTTGAAATCATATTGATACTCAGGAATCCATCCATTTGTGTCAGTATTCCATATCCATCTGTTTTCCATCATATTATTTCCATTAACAGCGGAGATGTAGTTTTCTTTGTATTGGCCAATCCAACTGTTGGTTTGTATATCCCAAATCCATTCGTCCCGATAAATAAGCTTCCCATTAGCCGCGTAGGTTTTCGTTCTTTTATACTCACCAATCCAGCTGTCTGTAATTGTATCCCAGTTATAGGTAATGTTGCTGGTCATCAAACCTGAACTATTTCTGGAATACTCTACTTTTGAACCTGGAACACTTGCATTGTCCGTTATTCCGTAATTGACCTCAAAAATAAGGTGTTCTAATGAATCATATTCAAATTCTATTATTTCATTAGTTATCCAATCGTTTTCGGTTGTGTCCCAAACATATTTGGTTGTACCAGCTATATTGTCAACGGCATTGTACTCGTTCACATATTTTGAGTCGTAAATAAACTGGCTGGAGACAAAGTCCCACTCATAATCAATTTGTCCTGTTTGGTTTCCGTTTTCATCGAAGGTATATTCACTTTTAGTAAACATGAAAAATTCATAAAACCGAGTATCAATACTGATTGTATTCCCATTTTCGTCGTAGAGTGCTTCCATAAACAGAACAGTTTCCCATTTTTGCAGGGTAATGTTCCATTCTTCAGAAAGTATATAATCAAAGTTTATATTCTCGTCAATATCAGTAGAATATGTTTGTTTTACGTCATTTACCCATTCGCCGGTAATTGTATCATAATCCTGATGTAAGTCGGTCTGTATATTTTCAGCGTAATCGTAAGTAGTTTCGGTTTTTCTACTATTCACCATTGCCCCGGTAGATCGGT
>JAQIDF010000133.1 GCA_027858145.1 Prolixibacteraceae bacterium
GTTTGTGATAGTGGACCAATATCGTCGTACAAAAAAGTAAAACCAACACCTGTGCTATAATCGAGAAAAGGAGAAGTAACCGAAATAGAGGTGGTAGTTGGCTGCCAGTCGACACCCACCCATTGCTTACGAAAAATACCGTTAACGTTCAGATTGCCAAACGTACCGGCATACGATGGGTTTATCAGTACCGGGTTATTCATGTACTGTGTAAACATAGGGTCTTGCTGTGTGAATCCTTTCAAAGAAATCAGCATTACGCTCATCAATATTATATGTCTAAGCAAGCGGTACTTCATTAATTTATAACTTTTTATCTTTCAAGGAATAATGCTCCGGATTTTTCCTTACCTCCATAGTTTAATATATAATAGTAAACACCTACCGGTAGTTTCTTATTTCCAATAGCTGAACGAACATTTGCCATTCCGTCCCAATCATCGTAATATTCTGTTTTTTCATACACTTTGTTTCCCCAGCGGTTATATACAATAAAGTTATTACCGGGATAACGATCCAGACCTCTAATCAAGTATCTATCGTTATCGCCATCACCATTGGGTGTAAATAATTCGGGTGGTGTAATCAGGTCTTTAACATGAATAGTGACCATTGTTGTATCACAAATATCATAAAGATCACAAACACGATACACCATTGAATCAAGTCCCTCATAATCAAGATCGGGGGTATAAGTAATCTCGTTGTTTGAATTGACCATTGCTGTACCGTTAAACGGATATTCTTCAATTATAAGGGTTGAAGGAACCATTTGGGAAGAATCGTTCACCAGTACAGGCAGATCTATCATTTCATTTATCCCAACGGTAATGAAATCGGCTATCGCGGCAGAATTCCAAATTTCGCTACGATCCAATATTCCATTGTCATCCAAATCCTGCATCTGGTCGCAACTTGATATCCCATCTCCATTATCGTCGTCATCCAACACATCCGGGACACCATTTTGATCCAGATCAGCCCATTGAGCACCATCATTTCCGGCTATTTCTTCAGCTGTGAGCATACAATCATCGTCATCGTCAGTGTCGAGATAATTGGGAATACCATCGCCATCGGTATCATCATTGGCCGGGTCACCATCTCCGTCAATATCTTCATTAGTCGTAAGAATTCCGTCGCCATCGTCATCCACGTCTTGGTAGTTGGGTAATCCGTCGCCATCGGTATCGTCGGTGCACGGGTTGCCATCGCCATCCAGGTCTTCTACAATATCGGGTATGCCATCGAAATCAGAATCGCGGTTGGCATCCAGAATAATGTCAACATAAACCCGGGCAGTATCCGACACAGCCCCTAATTGATCATAAATAACGTAGCTAAAAGAATCGACACCGGCAATACAATTACCAAGACTATAAATTACGCCTCCGGCATTTTCCAAAACTACAAGCTCGCCCAGCTTAGCTGAATCGACCAGTGTAATTGAAGTGCTGTCGAGCATTCCTTCGGGGTCGTATGCATTACTCCACAATCGGTACACACTGTCGGTTTCAAATGTCGCTGTAAGATACACGTTGTTCAACTCGGGCGGTTGGTTTTCACGTATTTCTATATAAACCCAGGCCGTAACACACTCCGAGGGTTCTTCAACAGTGCATACCTGGTATTCAAATGAATCGATTCCGCTTGTAAAATCGGGATTGGGAATGTACGTAAAAGTGCCATCATCGTTGGGCACGGTATTGCCGTTTTCTGGGTCACGGGTTGCCACAAGCGAAGTGGTGTCTCTTAAGTTCAGGTTGTCGATATCGTTATCGAAAACAGGTATCGGTTCTTCATGCCCCGAGTAAAACATTAGTGAATCGTTGATAGCAATAAAATCACCCGGGGGTGTTATTTCAAAGGGGAAGGCCATGGTGTTGACACATCCATTTTCACCTGTAGCAAATACGGTAAGATAATACTGACCGGGTTCATGCCATGTTACCTGCACCTCGTTGCCCGCAACGGATGTGCTGAGCTCAATATCTCCTGTGCCGGCGGGATTTAAGAGTTGAGCATCAGTAAAAACCCGCCATTCGTATTCCAAAATGCCGGGTTTTTCATCAATTAAATAATTTCCGACAGCGCCTTGTTTAAGGGTATAAAGAGGTGTGGCAGCCATATTTATGGCCGCCATAAGCATCAGCATTAAGACTGCGATCAACTTTTTCATCCTCCTCTTATTCAATCCTTATCGCTCTTGTCAACAATTAGTCGTTGCTACCAAAGCCTGTAATTTCGGGCATGGCCTCAATAACGAAGTTGTCGGTATTATCACTTGTTTTGCCATCGTTGTTCTCATTAATATCGGATGCGTTTGCCAGTTCAAGGTTCATATCGAGGTTTACATCCTGCTGGTTGGTTATTTCAACAGTTACCAGCACGTAATCTTCAGCGGCATCAACTGCCTGCATGCCGCTTGCGTTTGTACCTGAATACAATTGAGTGCCACCGGCATCTGTCATGGTAATGTTCACAACATTAAACGGGTTGGCCGATAATTCGTACAGGTTATAATCAAATGACCAGTCAACTACTGAGAACTCACGTTTAACACGGTAAGTGATGGTTGTTGTACCAATATCGGTGTGTCCACCGGTTGTTTCATCCCAAACCGGATTTAAAATAACCGGACAGTCAGATGCAATCACATCACTTCCGGGCTCACCCGGTATTACTGTTCCGGGGCTTGCCGAGCCGGTTACATTATACACCAGCGCGTTGAATTCAGCCGCAATTTGCACATGCAGCGCCATACGGTTGGTACATCGTGTCTGGTCATCGTCAACCTCAACAAACACGTAATAATTTTCGGCATCCTGAACTGTTGCGCCCCAGATGATATCCACCTCGTACACGGCCGTACCTTCAAGCTGGTCGTTAGTACTGTTATACCCCGATGTAACAAAG
>JAQIDF010000158.1 GCA_027858145.1 Prolixibacteraceae bacterium
GTCCCTTTCCCTCCCGATTTCCCATCGGGATCACTTTCTGCCCATATTTCACCACCGTGCTTTTTCACAAAGTCATAACATATAATTAGCCCCAACCCGGTGCTGGGCTCATTCTCTGTGCCCGAACGATTAATTTTTTGGTTAATAATGAAAAGCTTATCAAGTATTTCGTTTGACATACCAATGCCGTTATCGGCTATCGAAAATTTTACAAATCCATTAGCCTCAACTACGTCAACCTGCACCTTACCTCCTCGCTGTGTAAATTTCAGTGCATTGGAAACGAGGTTGCGGATAATTGTTTTTATCATATTTTCATCGCCACTACAAAAGAGGTCACCGGCGACCGAACGTTTAATCTGAATATCTTTATTCCCGGCCACGCCCTCTATGCCTTCTAAACAATCATCAAGTATATCGCTAATATTGATTTTTTCCGGTCTGAATGGTATCAATCCTTGTTGGTTGCGCGACCAGTCGAGGAGGTTGTTTAACAACTCGAACACGTTAGATGCCGATTTCCGAATACCAGCTGCAATATCCACCATCTCATCCTTGGTCATGTTTTCAGCATCCTCGGCCATCAGGTTTGTAAGCCCCAGGAAACCGTTAAACGGTCCACGTAAATCGTGCGAGATGATTGAAAATAAGCGGTCTTTTTGTGCATTCAGCTCATTCAGTTGTTGATTTTTTATGCGAACCTCTTCGTCAAATATTTTCCGCTGCGTTATATCTTCTTTCACAGCTACAAAGTGGGCAACTTCGCCGTTATCGTTTTTTAATCCTGAAACAGATGCACTTTCCCAAAATATCTCACCATTCTTTTTCCGGTTTTCAAACTCACCGTGCCATTCTTTTCCTTCCTGAATAGCTTGCCACATTTCGGTATAAAACGATTTTGTCATGTTACCCGACTTTAATACTCTGGGATTTTCCCCTACTACTTCATTAAAAGTATAGCCGGTAACCTTTGTAAACCATGGATTAACATATTTAATTAATCCATCTGAGTCAGTAATTACAATAGAAGTCGGACTTTGCTCCACCGCACTCTTCAGCACCAGGGCCTCTTCTTCAATCTTGCGCATTTCGGTTATCACATGCGTTACGCTTAGCAAATAATCGCGGCCTTCGTTGTTAAAAACCACACCTGAGAATAATGCGATAATATCTTCGTCTTCTTTGTTTTTAAAAGTCGTTTCAAAATTGTAACAATACCCTTTCTCTTCAATTTCCCGGAAAAACACACGACGCTGACTTTCGTCTTTCCATAAGCCTATTTCCAACGGTATGCCTCCAATAATTTCATGAGGCTGATAACCGCTTAATTTCACAAACCCTCCATTAACATCAACTATTTTTCCTGTATCCTTTTCAGATATTGCTATAGGATCGGGAATGGTTTCAAAAATCAACTTAAAATGATTCATCGAACCGGTTAGCTTATCGTTCAGACGCTGACTAACGAGCAAGGCGAGCCCATATGCAAAAAAAAGTGTAATTATTATTCCAGCTATAAATAAAGCTGAATTAATCAGGTTGCCGCTTTCGAATTCAACATTAACACCTGTAAATAAAACAACGAAGAATCTCAGCAACAATATAACCGACACAAAAACCAATGCAGAGCCGATAAAAACTGCGGCACTTTTTCCCTGACCTTTTCTGGCTTTAAGAAACATACTGGCAATAAAACCAAAATAGGCCGAAAAGCTAAGTGCAAAAATTAAAACCCGCATTCTCAAATCATTATCAATAAAATCATAATAATACATTAAAGGAATGAAAGACGTTATCAAAACAAGAAATGGAATTGATCGTTTTTTATGTTCAAAAAAACGAAACGTACCTTCATATAAAAAAACGAAACCAATAAGTTGAAATACATTTGATATGAATATAACCACGGTTTCTAATTCACCATACTGCCTTAAAACAAAACCAGTAAAACCGATGGATGCACATAGCGCCCCAAGCCCCCAATAAGCAATGCCGGAAAATGTTTTTATTCGCTTTGCTACCAACAATAAGGCAATAGCCGATACTAAGTATATTAAAGCCAGCGTAAATGACAGCGTTAAAGGATCAAACTGCATAATTATTTTTTTCTTTATTGTTATCAGCTTTTAAACCGTATTGCTTTCCACCTTAACCGGTAAATTTCATCGCATTGTCCAATAAAATAAATCAATCAATATCTTCAGAGTATATATCCAAATTACCGGTTTCAAGCAACGCCACATCAAAAATTTGTTCAACAATTTATAACAAATGAT
>JAQIDF010000198.1 GCA_027858145.1 Prolixibacteraceae bacterium
AGATGTCTTTCAAGAAACAAATAACCAAAATATTAAGTTACCCGTTACTTGGCGTGGTTTATTTTTATAAATATGCCATTTCACCCTTATCACCGGCCTCTTGCCGACATGTACCCACATGTTCAAGTTACATGATTGAAGCCATAAAGATACACGGCCTAAAAGGTTTTTGGATGGGACTGCGCAGGCTTTCAAAGTGCCACCCCTGGGGCACACACGGATACGACCCCGTTCCGCCAAAAAACTATATCAAAACCCAAAAAATGAACACCAAAAAGTTAAAAAAGAAAAACTAAATTTGCATAACATTGTTATTTTATAAAATCCTGTTTGAAAGAAAAACCAACATTATCATGAAACATATTTTTTTCATCCTTATCTTTTTTTTAGCCATTGGCTGTTCAACTCAAAAAACCGAAGAGCGAAATACCATCACCGTAAGTATTTTGCCCCAAAAATATTTTGTGGAACAAATAGCCGGCAATCAATTCCCCGTTAACGTGATGCTGCCTCCCGGTGCAAGTCCGGCCGATTACGAACCCTCCCCCCAACAGGTTGAAAAAATGAGTAATTCTTTAATTTATTTTTATGTAGGCCATTTGGGATTTGAAAAATCATGGATGAAACGCTTTCGTGAAATAACAGAAGATGTAGCGTATATTTCATCAAGCAAACGCATCGATCTACTTAGGAGTGATGTAAACCATATAAATGAAGGCGACCACGAACACGGTACCGACCCACATATATGGACATCGCCCGAAAATGTAAAAACCATTTCGAGAACTATTTACAAAACATTAAAAGAAAAATATCCTGAAAAGGCCGACTCGTTCAAAATTAATCTGGATCAATTTATATCAAAAATCGATTCGTTGGATTATCACATTCGCACCGAACTTGCCGACACAACAAGCAATACATTCATGATATTTCACCCGGCATTAGGCTATTATGCACGCGACTACCATCTCGAACAGTTATCAATTGAATATGAGGGAAAATCGCCAAGTGCAGCCCACATGAAGACAATGATTGACCTTGCCGGCAAGAAAAATATCAATACCGTGTTTGTGCAGAACCAGTTCGAAACATCAAAAGCCAACGCAGTGGCAAAGGAAATTGGAGCTAACGTAGTTTCCATCGACCCGCTGGCTGAAGATTGGCTGGAAGAGATGTACTCGTTAACCGCTAAAATGAAAAAAGCACTAACAACAGATGAATGAGCTTATTGAAATACGCGACCTCACTGTGCGGTATGGTGAATACACGGCAATAAAAGATGTCAACTTAACCATTTCTCAATCTGATTTTATTGGCGTAATTGGCCCTAACGGAGGCGGTAAAACCACTTTACTGAAAGCTCTCTTAGGGCTTCTCAAACCTTCATCGGGTAAAATTACTTTTTCAAAAAAGCTGAAAAACAAACAAAGTGATATTGGCTACCTGCCACAAATCAACAAGTTTGACCACCGTTTCCCCATCACAGTAAAAGAAGTAATACTATCGGGCATGGCTGGTAAGAACCGCTGGATGAACCCCTACGGCAAAAATGACAATGAAAAACTTGAAAAAATTATTAACGAACTGCACATTGAGCATATTGTTAAGAAACCAATCGGTGAACTTTCGGGCGGGCAAATGCAGCGGGTTTTCCTCGGCCGCGCCCTTATTTCGGAACCTAAATTATTGGTTTTAGATGAACCCGATACATACGTGGACAACCAATTTGAACATGAACTTTACGAAATGCTGGTTGAGCTGAACAAGCGCATGGCTATTTTACTGGTATCGCACGATGTAGGAACTATATCTTCCTATGTTAAAGGAATAGCCTGCATTAACACGGTGTTTAACTATCATCCGTCTAACATTATTTCGCCCGAACAACTTAAAGCATACAATTGCCCGATACAAATTATCACGCACGGTGAAGTACCACACACCGTTTTAGGCAAACACAATCATCAACATTCGCATAACGACATTTAAATGATAGAACTACTCCAATACGATTTTTTCACCAACGCGTTGCTTGCTGCCTTGCTTGCGTCTATATCGTGCGGAATAATAGGAAGCTATATCGTGGCCCGGCGTATGGTTTTCATAGGGGGTGGAATAACACACGCTTCGTTTGGTGGCATTGGCATTGCTTACTTTCTGGGCATTAACCCCATGTTTGGCGCTGCCGTTTTTGCAGTTTTGTCGGCCATGGGCATCAACTGGTTTACAAACCGCGGAAACCTCAGGCAAGATTCATCCATCGCTATCTGGTGGTCACTCGGAATGGCAGTAGGCATTATTTTCATTGCCCTTACCCCGGGTTACGCACCTAATCTTATGAGTTTTTTATTTGGCAGTATATTAACCGTTTCGGGAACAGACTTGCTTTTCATGGGCGTTATTTCAACCATTACCGCGCTGGCTTTTTTGCTGTTTTTCAAAACCATTATGATTATTTCGTTTGATGAAGAGTTTGCAAAAGCACGCAATATGCCGGTCAAAACATTCGACTACCTTTTGATTATACTCAGTGCCCTGGCCATTGTGGCAAGCATAAGAGTATCGGGCGTTATTTTGGTTTTATCGTTGCTTACCCTTCCACAGGCAACAGCTAATATTTTTACAAGAAAATTTCAGTACATAAGCATTGCTTCAATAATAATTGGTTTTGTAGCCATGCTTTCAGGTCTCATTACTTCGTATTACACCAATTTGCCATCGGGAGCAACCATCATTTTGATACTTACCCTGTTTTTTGCTTTGGGGAAAATAATTGCTTCGCTACACTCCCTGTTCAAAAATAAATCATAACAAAACAACCATCAATTAAATAGTATTTTTGTACGATTCGTCAACATTAATGGCAAAATCGCCAATGCGTTCGCACTGCGAAATAATATCGTTATAAATAATACCGGCATCGTATTTATAAATCCCTTTTTCGAGGTTGTTCAGGTGTTCACTTTTCAAAATATCCCTGAAGTTATTTATCTCCTTTTCGGTTTCAAGAGCCATGCTCAACGGCATGTCTTCGTTGTAAGTAAGCATGGTCACCATCATATCGAGTGCATCGCGAACCATCTCAAACATCAGGTACACGTTGTTATTAATTTGTTCAGGGAAACGAATTTTATTCTTATGTTTTCGCTCAATTGCATTTAAAATATTGATGCACGAGTCGGCAATGCTTTCAATGTCGTCAATCATTTTGAAGAGCGAGCGCATACCCCGCGAGTTCGATTCACTAAGCCGGCCTTCACCTACTTTGGTCAGGTAAATTGCAATCTCTTTTTCAAGCCGGTCGGCATATTCTTCGGTTTCGAGAATCTGTTCACGAAGGTTAGCATAATCGCGCTCGGATGTTTCTTTAAAAGCCCTTTCAACATTCACAAACATCTTCCGTACTTTCTCAGCAAACACGATGGTTTCGCGCTTTGCCTGAAAAATTGACGCTTCGGGGGTTGACAACAACCCAATATTAATATGCCTCAACTTAAATTCACTTTCGGGACGTCCGGCTGAATAAGGTATTTTACGGGTAACATATTTGGCGATATTTTTTGAAAAGCCAATTAGAATAAACGCATTTATCAAATTAAAAAGAGTATGAAACATTGCAAGGGCGAGTGGCACAGCTTCATTATGCACAAGTGGGTTTTGTCCGCCAAGCTGCATGTACAGCCACGAAAAACTATCGAGATACCAGGGGAAAACTGCAAGAACCCACACCACACCAAAGAGGTTGAAAAAAAGGTGCGCCAAAGCAGCCCTTTTTGCCGTTACATTTGCAATACGGGCAGCCGAAATGGCCGCAAGTGTGGTGCCTAAGTTTTCACCCAAAACCATTGCGGCAGCTGCCGTAAAATCAATCCAGCCGTTCAGCACAAAAACCATGGTAAGAGCAATTATGGCACTCGATGAACGTACAATAATAGTAAACAGGGCACCCAATAAAATAAAGATAATATACGACAAATACCCCAACGAACTGATGGCATTAATAGCCTGTGTTGCCCAGGCGCCTTCAACCTGAGGGATGGCATCTCTAATAAAATTGAGCGAAATAAAAAGAAGAGAAAAGCCCAGAAGCATTTCACCCCAGCTTTTCAATTTTCGTTTTGAAGCAAACAATAACGGAATGCTTACCCCAATAATTGGCAGGGCATAAACACTAAAGTTTATTTCAAACCCAAAAAAAGCAATAATCCATGAAGTAATGGTGGTACCAACGTTGGCACCCATGATGATGATAATTGCCTCGAACAAACGAAGAATTCCGGCGTTCACAAAACTTACAACCATAACAGTAGTGGCCGATGAAGATTGGATTAAGGCCGTAATAAATACACCAGTGATTACCCCTTTCAGCTTGTTCGAAGACATTGAACTTAGTATTGTACGAATGCGCTCGCCTGTTATTTTTTGAAGCGACTCACTAAAAAGCTTCATTCCATATAAGAATAAAGCGATAGCACCAATAAGCGTCAGGAGCAAAAGAAATACAGTCATAGGCCAACAATTTACGATTCACAAATTTAATATTCTGCACCATACGCAAATCGATATGTTTGAACTTTTTAATAACCTTTTGTGAAAATCACTGAATAATCGTATTTTCGCCAAGTTTAATTCAAGGGGCAAATGTGGCATAGATTTTCAAGTTTCATTCTGAGATACAGAGTTTTTCTTCTGATTACAGTAATTGCGTTCACTATTTTCATGGGCTATACCGGCCGGAAAATTGAAATGTCGTATACTTACGCACAAATGTTGCCGGAAAAAGATTCGGCAATGGTTGATTTCAAGAACTTTAAAAAACAGTTTGGGGAAGAAGGAAATATCATCATCATAGCTGTTGAGGACAGTAATTTTTACGAGCTTGACCATTTTAACCGCTGGGTAGATCTTTGCAACAACCTTTCAAATGTTGGTGCCGTTGAAAATATGCTTTCGATACCGAATGCATACCAACTGAAAAAAAATAAAGCGGAAAAAAAATTCAATGTTGAAGAGATATTTGACCACCCGGTTGAAACTCAGGCTGAGCTCGACAGTATGCGCAGAGTATTCGAGTCGATGCCTATTTATAACAACTACCTTTATAACGACAGCATAAATGCATACCTGGTTGCCCTTACCATGAACAAAGACCGCATGGCCACGAAAGAACGTGAAGCGCTAGTGGGCAAAATAAGGGAACACTGCCAGGCCTACGAAAAAGACACCAATAACCATATCCGGTACTCAGGGCTTCCATATATCAACGTGCGCAACGCCATGCTGATAAAGCACGAAATATACATGTTTACAGCATTGGCCTTAATTATTTCACTGGTTATATTGTTCCTTTTCTTTAAATCGGTTAAAGCGATGGTATTTCCGGCCTTTGTGGTTTTGTCGGGTGTAGCCACAGCCTTAGGCTCTATGGTTTTATTTGGCTACGAAATTACCATACTTACCGGCATGATTCCGCCACTTTTGATTGTAATCGGAATCCCGAACAGCATTTACATTCTTAATAAATATCACTACGAATACCGCATTCATCAAAACCAGATAAAAGCGCTGAAGAGGGTAATCATGAAAATTGGTAATGCCATATTCCTGACCAACCTTACGACGGCTATGGGATTTGCCACTTTTATTACCACCAACAGTGAAATTTTAAAAGAATTCGGAATTATAGCCTCTCTCAACATCCTCTTCCTGTTTTTATTATCAATTTTGCTTATCCCCATCTTTTTCAGTTTCTTCCCCCCGCCACAATCTCGCCATATTGAACATCTTGAGCGAAAAAC
>JAQIDF010000185.1 GCA_027858145.1 Prolixibacteraceae bacterium
AAAAATGGCATGATGATGGGCGAAGCCGTATTGTTTTTCAATAGTGAATTATCGAAAAACACTAAATACATTCGCAAACAATCGGCACAACTTTTTTCAAAAATGCGATTTGTAGCTGCACAGTTTTTGGCTTATTTTGAAAATGAATTATGGGATAAAAATGCCCGACATGCCAATCAAATGGCCTCTATACTGGCTGAGAAAGCAGAAAAAATTGGCGTAAGAGTAACTCAGGAAGTTAAAGCTAATGGCGTTTTTGCTGTACTTGATAATAACATCAGCCGTGAGCTTCAAAAAAAATATTTTTTTTATCCGTGGGATGAAAACAACAATGAAGTGCGGTGGATGACATCGTTTGATACGACAGAAGAAGACATTAACAATTTTAGTTTAAAACTGCAGGAACTTTTAAATGCCTAAACTCACGTTCAGATATTACCCGCAGCCAATATCGCCCGAACAGGCCGTACTTGAAAAGAGAATTTTCAAGTACAGTCTGTTCATTCCGGTACTTCTTTTAATTGTGATGTGGTTGATAAAACTCTCAGAAACGATACTCGGTATAAGTTTTGTTGAACTGGGCATGTATCCGCGCCACATCAAAGGGCTAATCGGAATTCTGATGTCTCCGCTTATTCATGGCGACTGGAGCCACTTAATTGGTAATTCAGTATCATTTTTAGTGCTGTCAACCGCACTTTTCTTTTTTTACCGTAAACTTGCCATGCCAATCTTTATCATCAATTATCTTTTATCGGGTATTTTGCTTTGGCTGGGAGGGCGTGTAGCATGGCATATCGGAGCCAGTGGCGTTATTTACGGACTGGCAGCTTTTTTAATGCTATCGGGCATTTTCAGAAAAGATGTTAGGTTACTCACCATTTCCCTGATTGTAATCTTTTTATATGGAAGTTTCATTTGGGGATTATTCCCAATAGAAGAAGGTATATCATGGGACGGGCACTTAATGGGTGCTGTCTCTGGCACAATTTTAGCAGCTTTATTTCACAAACACGGACCTCCGACACCACATTACGAATGGGAAGACGAAGAGGATGAAGAAGAGGATAAGGACCAAGATGAAAACATGGACAATGAAGATGGAAATAAAATAATTGTCCATTATATAGAAAAAGATAACAACACAAGCAGCACTGCTTAAGGTTTAACTAAAATACTGATAAACAACTATCTTTAACAGTATTACGAAATTTATCTAATCAAAACTACAATTCGTAAGCACAAAGCATTCTTTCATTAATCATTTCAATATATTAACGAAAAAAAAACACCTTGCTATTTACATTATCAATGCAATAGCATAAATTTGCACTATCCTAATCTTTAACACACTATTATGGCTTATTTATTAATTGCACTTGGCGTTTTTCTAATAGCAGTAGGCATTGCTTATTTTAAAGAAGCAACAAAACAACATCACAACTATTACAGGTAATAAAATCATATTACCTGTAAGGTTTTACAAAAAAACAACACTCAAAAACAGTAGCACAAACTACTGTTTTTTATTTTTATCACTATAATTTCTTTTCTCATCCCTTCTTTTAAAATCGCCATCTTGCCTTCTGGGTTTAAAGCCATCTTTTTTGAAATCAGTTCGCCGCCCCGGTTGCTTTTTAGCTTTCATCGAACCATCGTACAATTCGTAATTTCTGAAACTACACTCCAATGGTCCGTTATAAAGCCTGATTTTTTGTGAAGGGCGCAACCCAATATTCTTAAATCCCGATTCGGAACTACTGAACACCCATGCTTTAAAACCAGCAAAATTTGCTTTTAGCGTATCGCCAATCATTGTATAGAGCGGCTCAACCTGTCGTTCACGCATCCGTTCACCATAGGGAGGATTAATAATGAGTAACCCTTTTTCACCTTTTGGATTTAATCCGGAGAAATCGGCTATTTCAAAATCAATGTCTTTTAAAACGCCCGCACTTTTTGCATTCTTTTCAGAAACGCGAATACTAATGGAAGATATATCGGAAGCATAAATACGGTGCTCGAACGGAATTTCATAATCTTCGTTATAAATATCTTCAAATAACTCAGAGTCAAAATCTTTCCATTTCTCAAAAGCGAACTCCTGACGAAACATGCCGGGCGGAATATTCCGGGCAATTAAGGCCGCCTCAACTGGAATTGTTCCTGAGCCGCACATTGTATCATAAAAGTCAGTTTGACCTTTCCATCCTGCAATTTTTAATATACCAGCAGCCAACACCTCGCTCATCGAAGCTTCATTTTGCCCTACCCTGTAACCACGCTTATGTAACGATTCGCCGGAACTATCTAACGACACGGTTAAAGTATCGGCCGATGCATGCACATTAATATGAATATCAGGGGCATCAGGATTAACCGACGGGCGCTTGTTAAATTTCTTACGGAACTGGTCAACAATCGCATCTTTGGTTTTTAAACTTACAAACATCGAATTATTGAAAGCCTCAGAATTGACCGTGCTATTGATGGCGAAAGTTTGACTCAAATCGAAAATATCGCTCCAATCTATATTGTAAACACTCTGGTAAAGATCTTCGGTTGATTTAACCTTGTATTCACCAATAAACTTTAGGACACGAAGGGCAGTGCGACAACAAAAGTTGGCTTTGTACAAAGTTTCCTTCGTACCTGTAAACTTCACCCCCCTGACAACAGGTTCAACATTTGTTGCCCCGATTTGCAACAGCTCTTCTTTCAAAACATTTTCCAGTCCGGAGAATGTTTTAGCAAGCATCGTTAATTTTTCAGCACTCATTCAAGTATTTATTTTAACCACATCAATTAAGGCCTCAAATATCCATATTTATTTTAGTATAACCACACAATTTGGACTATTAAATTCCGGCCCCGTCAATAAAACTAGCACTGCGTGGCTTCATCTGAAGCACTTTTGAATTAGGCGGCACATCATTGGTTACCCAAACGTTTCCACCAATCATCGAACCTTTTCCTATGATAATACGTCCCAAAATAGTGGCCTGAGCATATATAACTACATCATCTTCAATTATGGGATGGCGAGGTATCCCTTTAATAGGGTTTCCTTTATCATCAAGCGGAAAGCTTTTTGCCCCCAGGGTCACACCCTGATATAACTTCACATTATTTCCAATGATACAAGTGGCTCCAATAACGGTGCCCGTACCATGGTCGATCGTAAAATGCTCCCCAATTTGTGCACGCGGGTGAATATCAATTCCGGTTTCGGAGTGAGCCATTTCACTAATGATACGAGGAATAAGCGGCACATCAATCTGTAGCAGTTTATGCGCAATGCGGTAACTTGAAATAGCCCTGATTGCCGGATAACAAAATATTATTTCTCCCCGCCCCTGAGCAGCTGGATCACCGTAATATGCAGACTCAACATCCGACGACATTATGCGGCGCAATTCAGGTAAAAAACTAATAAACTCAGCAGCCTTTTTCTTTGCCACTATTGTATTATTAGGCATATCATGCTTTTCAGCACTTTGCTCACTGCAAGTAAAACACAAACCAGCAAGAATTTGCTCACTAAGCAGCTCGAAAACTTCATCGACATATACGCCCATGTAATAATTAATGGCTACGGGGTCGAGTGTAGTTGAGCCAAAATAACCCGGAAAAATTATTTCCCTGATTTTATTAACAAGAACTGCCATTTTATCGATAGAAGGCATAGGCTCTCCTACTTCGTGATCATGACATACACTATTGTATGATTTCTTTTCAGACAGCTTGTTTACTGAAGCACGAAGTTTTTCTGAAATTTCTTTATTATTTATTGTTGACATCGGTATTGTATAATGGTGTACTTAAATAACGTTCGCCTGTATCGCAAACAATAGTTACAATCGTTTTCCCTTTGTTTTCAGGTCGTTTTGCTAATTCTAAAGCAGCAAACACATTGGCTCCGGAAGAAAAACCTGAAAAGATTCCTTCTTCCCGCACCAAACGTTGTGCATATTCAAAGGCTTCTTCATCACTTACCGTGAATACTTCGTCAATAATGTCTCTGTTCAGTACTTTCGGTATAAATCCGGCACCTATACCCTGAATTTTGTGTGGCCCCGGTTCCTTTCCTGAAATAACAGCTGAATTGGAAGGCTCAACGACCACAGACTTCACCGAGCTTTTTACACTTTTCAGCATTTCACTTACCCCGGTAATGGTTCCACCTGTTCCGGCACCTGCAACAAAAATATCGACCTTACCATTCGTATCTTCCCAAATCTCAGGCCCTGTAGTTTTCCGGTGAAACTCAGCATTTGCCTCATTTTCAAACTGCATCGGTATAAATGCTTTTTTCTCAGATAAAGCTAACTCTTCAGCTTTTGCAATTGAGCCCTTCATTCCTTTATCAGCAGGCGTAAGGTATAATTCAGCTCCATAGGCCTTCAGTATCGACCGGCGTTCGAGCGATACACTCTCTGGCATTACAATTACTAATTTGTAACCTCGCACAGCACAAACCATAGCTAAACCAATACCCGTATTACCACTCGTAGGTTCAATAATTGTTGTATCATTATCCACCCTTCCTTTTTCCTCGGCAGCATTAATCATTGCCAAAGCCAGCCGATCCTTAACAGAGCCGCCAGGATTCATACTTTCAAGCTTCACGTAAACCTCGGCACCGGTTCCCAAAGCTAAACGGTTTAATTTTACCAACGGGGTTTTACCAATTAATTGGCTAATATCATTGACATTGCTCATAATAGTATTGTTATTAAAAATTTTACAGGAAAAACAAGCAGATTCTATATAAGTTTAGAAAACCCATCTGTTTTTATTAATAGATTAACACCTTTTTAACACTAAGCTGTCTATAGCCTGATTATAATCCTCTATTAATTGTTTAAAAATTTCGGCAACCGGCTTCACTTCATTAATTAACGAAGCACACTGCCCGATTTCAAGTTCACCTTCATCTATATCACCTTCAAACATGCCTTTTTTTGCCCTTCCGCTCCCAAGCAAAGCCTTTAGCTCGTCTACCGAAGCTCCACGCTTTTCTGCTTCTTCAACCTGTTGATAAAATTCATTTTTAATTAAACGGACTGGTGCCAGTTGTTTAAGCATTAGTTTTGTGCCCCCTTCGTCGGTATCAACGATTCGTTTTTTAAAGTCAGCGTGAGCTGACGATTCCTCTGATGCAGCAAACAAAGAGCCCATTTGAACCCCATCGACTCCCAGTGCTATAGCAGCAAGCATTTGCTCACCAGTTGCAATACCCCCGGCAGCCAATAACGGCAATGACACTGATTTCCGTACCGCAGGAATTAAATTCATAGTAGTCGTTTCTTCTCTTCCCTCATGTCCTCCGGCTTCAAAACCTTCGGCCACAATTACATCAACTCCTGCGTCTTCTGATTTTTTGGCAAACATTGCACTCGAAACAACATGGGCAACTGTAATACCATGTTTATGCAGAAAAGAGGTCCACTTTTTAGGACTTCCTGCAGACGTAAAAACAATTTTCACACCTTCAGAAACAATCACATCCATTATTTTTTCAGGTTCAGGATAAAGCAATGGCACATTTACACCGAATGGGTTCACTGTTGCTTTCTTTGCTTTTTGGATATGCTCACGCAATGTTTCGGGGTGCATTGAACCGGCGCCAATTAAACCCAGTCCGCCAGCATTACTCACCGCTGATGCAAGCCGCCAACCGCTGCACCAAACCATTCCGCCCGACACAACCGGATATTGAATATTAAATATTTCCTGAATTCGACTCATATTTTTAAAATTTTACCCGAAAAAAAACCTGCCCATAAAATGAGCAGGCATATTTATCAAGTATATTGATATTTTACTTTTATTGTTTGACAAGCTCATTCATAATAGAATTTACTTTTTCTTCAGTGTTTGCATTCACTTCATCAAATTCTTCCAAAGATTTAAGCTCACTTTTAACTTCAATATAAAATTTAATTTTTGGTTCGGTTCCCGATGGACGAACAGATATTTTGGTACCATCCTGCGTAAAAAATTGCAGAACATTTGAAGTTACTTTTTGGTCAATCTTCTTTTCATCGCCTGTAATTACATTTTTCGCAGTTAATGTGCTGTAATCTTTAACAACTTCAAGTATTGAACCTCCAAGCGTTTTTGGCGGGTTAGAACGAAAATCTTTCATCATTTCTTCAATTTCAACAGCACCTTGCTGTCCTTCGCGAACGATGTATTTCATTTTCTCCTTGGAAAAGCCATATTCGAGGTAAATGGCTTTTAGCAGGTCATATAACGATTTTCCTTCATCTTTAGCCCATGCAGCTATTTCGGCCATAAGTACGCATGACGAAACAGCATCTTTATCGCGCACAAAATCGGCCGGCATAAAGCCAAAACTTTCTTCACCTCCACCTATATATTTTTTCTGAGGTTCATTATCGCGAATAACTTCAGCAATAAATTTAAACCCTGTATAACAATCGAAAAATTCAATATCATTCTGTTTAGCAATTTCGGCAATCAATTCAGAGGTAACGATTGTCTTTACAACATACTCGTTACCTTTCAGTTTACCCATTGCTTTGTATTGTGTAATAATATAATATAAAAACAAAAGTGCGGTTTGATTTCCATTAACGATAAACCATTCACCCTTATCATCTTTAGTGCAAACCCCAATACGGTCTGCATCAGGATCGTTTGCCATTACAATATCAGCACCGGTTTCACGTGCCTTGTCCATTGCCATTTTCATGGCTGCAGGTTCTTCGGGGTTAGGTGAAACCACTGTTGGAAAATCACCGCTAACCACATCCTGTTCTGGCACATGGATGATGTTTTTAAAACCAGATGCTTCGAGGGCTGCTGGAACAATCTTCACTCCTGTACCATGAATAGGGGTAAAAACAATTTTTAAATCACTTTGCTTTTTAACAATATCGGGGTTAATAACTACCGAAGTAGCTTTTTGGATGAACTTTTGGTCGAAATCTTCACCCAGAATCGTTATATCGTTATCGTTACCATCCCATTTAATTTTATCAACGGTAACTTCCTTAACTTCCTCAACAATAAGCTTATCGTGTGGAGCTACAATCTGAGAGCCATCATCCCAATAGGCCTTATATCCATTGTATTCCTTTGGGTTATGCGAAGCTGTTAAAATAATACCACTCTGGCAACCTAATTCACGAATGGCGAAAGAGAGCTCAGGTGTTGGGCGCAAATCTTCAAAGAGATATACTTTAATGCCATTAGCTGTAAAAATTTGAGCAGAAGCCTCAGCAAATTTACGGCTGTTATTTCGGCAATCGTGACCAATAGCCACTTTGATTTCATTTAGATCAGCAAACTCTTTGTTCAGATAATTCGCTAATCCCTGCGTAGCAGCACCTACAGTATATATATTCATACGATTTGTACCGGCTCCCATTATTCCCCGTAAACCACCGGTGCCAAATTCCAAATCCTTGTAAAATGAATTGATGAGGTCAGATTTATCATCAACATTTAGCATCTTTTGTACTTCATCACTGGTTTCAACATCAAACAAATCACTGAGCCAGTATTGAGCTTTCTCCGTAACTTCATCAATCAATGCTTTATCCATTTTTTGTTATCTTTTAAGTTGTAAAATGCATTCTTTCAAACTATCGCGCCAGTTAGGAATCCCTATACCGAAAGATGACCGCACCTTTTTTGTATCGAGCACCGAATAAGCCGGACGCTTTGCTTTAGTAGGAAATTTATCGGTAGATACCGGAACAACTTTACAGTCGACACTGGCAAGGTCAAATATTTCCTGTGTAAATTCAGCCCATGAGCAAGTACCTTGATTTGCGTAATGATAAATACCGGGCAAATAAGCCTGCGGGTTCAATATCGATTTTACAATAATGTCAATAATAGAATTAGCCAAATCCCTGGCATAAGTAGGTGAACCTATCTGGTCGTCAACCACCTCAACAAATTCGCTTTCATCACCTTTGCTGATAATTTTACGCATAAAATTTGAACCATATTCAGAATACAACCATGATGTACGAATAATTACATAATCGTCGAAAACAGTCTGAATTTTTTCTTCCCCTTCAAGTTTGGAGCTCCCGTAAACCGACATCGGATTGGGTTCATCCTCCTCGGTGTATGGTTCGGTTTTCTTGCCGTCAAAAACATAATCGGTAGAAATGTGAATCAGAAAAGCACTTTGCATAGCACAAGCAGCAGCAAGAACCTGTGGTGCCAGCGCATTTACTTTTCGTGCATTCTTAACATCATCTTCAGCTCTGTCAACATCGGTATAGGCTGCACAATTAACTACTATTGCCGGCTTACTGGCTTCCATAAACACCGATACGGCATCAGGATTTGTAATATCCAACATATCAACATCGGTAAAGATAAATTCCAAACCCGGAAAATTCTTACATAGCCTTCGAATTTCGTTACCCAACTGGCCATTTGCTCCTGTTACTAATATTTTACTGTTCACTTGTATATATTTTTAAAATTGTTTGTACTTGTTCATTAAAAGTTGTGTTTACTGTTTTCAAAATCCGGCAAAACTTTATCTTTTTCAGACAATATCATGTCGCTTGCATCCAGTTTCCAGTCAATATTTAATTTCGTATCGTTGTAACATATTCCTCTTTCAGACTCATTATGGTAATAATTATCGCACTTATAATGAAAAATAGCATCATTACTCAAAACTGAAAAACCATGTGCAAAACCACGCGGAATGAGCAATTGGTGTTTATTTTCAGCACTCAGCTCAATTCCAAACCACTCTCCATAAGTAGGTGAATTCTTTCTCAAATCAACAGCTACATCATAAACACAACCTTTTAAAACACGAACCAACTTGGCCTGGGCGTGTGGTGAATCCTGAAAATGTAGACCGCGAACTACCCCATATTGTGATTTTGATTCATTATCCTGAACAAAATTGTAATTAAATCCCTTTTCTCCAAACTTTTTTTGATTAAAAGCTTCAAAAAAATACCCCCTGTCATCTTGAAAAATTCGGGGTTTTATAATAATCAAGCCATTTATAGGCGTATTTTTAACTTCCATAAAAAAAATCAAATATTATTACACAAAGAAAACCAAATATTCTACAAGTATATAATTCCGTTATTAAATATTATATTATTACACTACATTCAGAAATTTAAATCATCTTTTATCAAATTGAGCAAGTATTGCCCGTATTGGTTTTTCTCCAGTGGTTTTGCCAATTCTTTTAACTGCGAATTGTCAATCCATCCATTATGGAATGCTATTTCTTCAATACATGCTACTTTTAAACCCTGCCTTTGCTCAATTGTAGCTATAAAATTTGAAGCCTGCATCAGGCTCTCATGTGTACCGGTATCGAGCCAGGCCATGCCGCGCCCCATAAGCTGTACACTCAGCTTTTCTTCTTCAAGATACAACTTATTCAAATCGGTAATTTCAAGCTCACCACGTGCCGATGGTTGTAGTTGCTTTGCCTTTTGCACTACCGTGTTATCGTAAAAATACAAACCGGTTACGGCATATTTCGATTTAGGTTTTTCCGGTTTCTCTTCCAGGCTCACAACAGCGCCCTTAGTATCAAATTCTACAACCCCGTAACGTTCAGGGTCGTTTACATTGTAGCCAAACACAACAGCCCCACCCTTCAAGTCAACAGCACTTTTCAGCAAGCCTGAAAGACCATAACCATAGAATATATTGTCGCCTAATACCAGGCATACATTATCGTTACCAATAAATTCTTCTCCAATAATAAAAGCCTGGGCTAATCCATCAGGACTTGGCTGTATGGCATATTCAACCGAAATCCCAAACTGACTTCCATTGCCAAAAAGCCTCTTATACAGCCCGATGTCTTCGGGAGTTGAAATAATTAAAATTTCACGTATCCCTGATAACATCAACACCGATAACGGATAATAAATCATGGGCTTATCGTAAATCGGCAATATTTGTTTAGATATACTTTTTGTTAGCGGATATAGTCGAGTTCCTGCGCCACCGGCTAAGATAATTCCTTTCATACGTTTAAAGTTTTCGCAATATATTCTGTATTATCAATTTTTGTTTTATAATAATTAATAGTCTGGCCTAACCCTCGTTCCAGTCCAATTCGCGGCTCCCAATTCAACAACCTTTTGGCAATACTTATATCAGGTTTTCGTTTCATCGGATCATCCTCAGGCAGTGTTTGCCTTGCAATCTCCGATTTTGAATTTGTTAGTCGTTTAATCATACCAGCAAGTTGCTCAACCGAAAATTCATTTGTGTTTCCAATATTTACCGGACCGGTTACGTCCTTATTTGTATTCATCAAACGAATCAAACCATCGACCAAGTCATCAACATATTGAAACGAACGTGTTTGTTTCCCATGACCATAGATTGTTATGGGTTCATTTCTAAGTGCTTGTATGATGAAATTAGAAACTACCCGTCCATCGTTCAGTCTCATTCTGGGGCCATAAGTATTGAAAATACGTGCAATTTTAATCTGCACAGCATTCTGATGATAATAGCTCATGAAAAGTGATTCGGCACAACGTTTTCCCTCATCGTAGCTCGATCGGCTACCAAGTGGATTAACATTCCCCCAGTACGATTCAGGCTGAGGATGAACTTCGGGGTTACCATACACCTCACTTGTTGATGCCTGTAGTATTTTTGCCCCGGTACGTTTGGCCAATCCAAGCATATTTATTGCACCCATCACCGATGTTTTTATCGTTTTTATTGGGTTCACCTGGTAATGAACGGGCGATGCCGGACAAGCAAGATTATATATTTCATCAACTTCGGCATAGAAAGGTAAAATGACATCGTGCCGAACGAGTTCAAAATATTTATTTCCGATAAGATGATCAATATTTCGTTTTGTACCGGTGAGGAAATTGTCCATACATATCACATCGTTTCCTTCGTTCAATAGCCGCTCGCATAAATGTGACCCAATAAAACCAGCTCCCCCGGTAATAAGAATTCGCTTCATCCCTTTAAAGTTTTAATATCAAGACGCAAGTACAAGACACCAGATTAATCATGGCCATAATACAAACTTCCGAAAGATACAATATTATTGTTCGATAAAAAAATTGTTTTCAGACAGCAAAAAAGCTTCGAACCTTTTGATTCTTAACAATTAAATTTTAATTTTGCCGCGCATTTAGCAAATCAATATAAAGTCTAACACATTAAATTAAAAGTTTTTTAGATGACAGAAGAACAAAAAGAACAAGTTGAGCAAACAGAAGCTGTGGAGCAACCACAGGCTCAACCTGAAGAAGTAAAAGCCGAAGAAATAAAAGAAGAAACGAAGGCTGAAGAAAACACCCCAAAAGAAAAAGAAACAGCAAAAGCCGATCCGGTTGCAGAACCTGATGAAGATTTTGACTGGGACAACCTTAGCAACAACGCAGGTATTTCAAAAACGCATGAAAAAGATTTAGAAGAAATGTACAACAACACGCTTTCTACCATTCAGGAGAAGGAAGTTGTTGATGGTTCAGTTATTTCAATGAACAAACGTGAAGTTGTTGTTAACATTGGCTATAAATCGGATGGTGTTGTTAGCTTAAACGAATTCCGTTACAATCCTGACCTTAAGGTTGGCGATACGGTTGAAGTTTATGTAGAAAGCCTTGAAGATAAAAAAGGACAGCTTACCTTATCTCACAAAAAAGCCCGCGCTCTCCGCTCATGGGATCGTGTTAATGAAGCGCTTGAGAAAGACGAAATTATTAAAGGATACATCAAATGCCGCACTAAAGGTGGTATGATTGTCGACGTATTTGGCATTGAAGCATTCTTGCCTGGCTCACAGATTGATGTTAAGCCAATTCGCGATTACGACATGTATGTTGGCAAATCCATGGAATTCAAAGTGGTTAAAATCAACCAGGAATTTCGTAATGTTGTTGTTTCACACAAAGCTCTTATCGAAGCTGAACTTGAACAACAGAAGAAAGAAATTATTTCGAAACTTGAAAAAGGTCAAATTCTTGAAGGTACAGTTAAAAACATCACATCTTACGGTGTATTTATCGACCTTGGTGGTGTTGACGGACTTATTCACATTACTGACCTTAGCTGGGGACGTGTTTCACATCCGAACGAAATTGTTGATCTCGACCAGAAAATTAACGTGGTTATCCTCGACTTCGACGATGACAAGAAACGTATTGCCCTTGGATTGAAACAATTAACTCCGCACCCATGGGATAGCTTAAGCGAAGAGCTAAAAGTTGGTGACAGAGTAAAAGGTAAAGTAGTTGTACTTGCCGATTATGGTGCTTTTGTTGAAATCGCTCCTGGTGTTGAAGGTTTGATCCACGTTTCAGAAATGAGCTGGAGCCAGCACTTACGCAGCGCGCAGGATTTCCTTGCTGTTGGCGACGAAGTTGAAGCTCAAATTTTGACATTAGACCGCGAAGAGCGTAAGATGTCGCTTGGTATTAAGCAACTTCACCCCGATCCATGGGAGAAAATCGAAGAAGCATATACTGTTGGCTCAAATCACAAAGCGAAAGTGCGTAACTTTACAAACTTTGGTGTATTTGTAGAAATTATTGAAGGTGTTGACGGACTTATTCACATTAGTGACTTAAGCTGGACGAAGAAAATCAAACACCCGTCAGAATTCACATCTATTGGTGAAGAAATTGAAGTTGTAGTGCTCGACATTGACAAAGAAAATCGTCGTTTAAGCCTTGGACACAAACAACTCGAAGAAAACCCATGGGATGTATTTGAAACCATCTTTACTGTTGACTCGATTCACGAAGGAACAATTGTTGAACTGTTCGACAAAGGTGCTGTAATTGCATTACCTTACGGTGTTGAAGGTTTTGCCACACCACGTCATTTAACAAAAGAAGACGGTTCAAGTGTAAAAGTTGACGATAAGCTTCCGTTTAAAGTTATTGAGTTCTCGAAATCATCAAAACGTATCATCCTTTCACACTCTCGTATATGGGAAGATGTTAAACGGGCTGATGAAAAAGAGACTAAAAAATCGAAAGCTCAGAACACAGCCAAAGCTGTTAAGAACATGAATGACAGTGCAGAAAAAACCACATTAGGTGATATTTCTGACCTTGCAGCATTGAAGTCACAAATGGAAGAAAGCGAAAAAGACAAAAAATAATAAATGTTGTCTGGATTATTATAACCGAAATTTGTATATTGCCTTCGTTATGGATTACACAGTAGACAAAAAAAACAAATACATTGTTGTTACAACAACAGCAACAAAGCTTAATACAGCTAATGCACCCGATTTAAAATCGGAGTTTGTATTGTTAACCAACGAAGGGCACAAGAATATGATCTTAGATATGAGTAGTTGCGAGTATTGTGACTCCTCCGGCCTGAGCTCAATATTGGTTGCCAATCGCTTGTGTGAACAGCTCGAAGGCAAGTTTATTTTAACAGGGTTACAACCCGAAGTTGAAAGTTTGATTAAAATCTCATTGCTTGATACCATTCTCGAAATTAAAGAGAATGTTGACGAAGCAATTGATTATATGGAAAATGAAGTGGAATAAATCAATCGACAGACAAAAAACCGTCAACAGATGATTCCATTTGAACTAACCATTTTAGGAACAGGATCAGCACTTCCAACTTCAAAACGATATCATACCGCTCATGTACTTAAAGTACGTGAGCGGTTTTTTTTAATTGATTGCGGAGAAGGTGCCCAAATTCAAATGCGAAAATATGGAGTAAAAATCTCCAGAATTAACCATATTTTCATTTCACATCTACACGGCGACCATTATTTTGGACTAATTGGCCTCTTAACATCTTACACCTTACTTGGGCGCACAAACGACCTTCATATTCATGCACATTCAGACCTACCCAATATTTTAGAATCACAATTGAAATACATGGGTGACGATGTTCCATATAAAATTATTTGGCACCCCCTCAATTTTAAAAAAACACAAACCATACTTGAAGATGATGTAATCAAAGTAACATCATTTCCGCTCAATCACCGCATGGCATGTTGTGGCTTCAAATTTGAAGAACAGCCCCTTGAACTTAATATTGTAAAAGAAAAAATTGAGGAATATAATATCCCGGTAAGATCAATTTACAGAATAAAAAAAGGGGAAGATTTCATCAAGCCTGATGGCTCAATTGTCCAGAACAAGGAACTTACTTTTCGGCAATTCAGACAAAGAAAATACGCATTCTGTACCGATACAGCATACATACCTGACTTACACAAACAAATTGAAGGAGTGGATTTGTTATATCACGAAGCTACATTTGACAAATCAATGGAAGATAAAGCCGAAGCAACTTACCACTCAACAGCCAGGCAGGCCGGATTAGTAGCACATGCCAGCCATGTCAAAAAACTTTTGATTGGACATTTTTCATCCCGCTATAAAAACGTTGATTCCCTTGTTAACGAAGCCCGGGCAGAATTTAAAAATACCGAAGCTGCTAATGAAGGAATGATTGTTAAAATACCACAAGAACGTGAACAAATTGAATAACACAGCAATCAATAATCCCCTTCAATCTCTCTCAATCTTCTTTTCAATCTTATTCAATCTAAAACCCCTCCTCCTCTTCTCCAAAAAAGTGCTTGTCGAAATTAACCAGGTACAACACTTCTTTAGCCCTTGTAAAAGCGGTATAAAGCCAACGCAGATAATCAACTTCAAGCATGTCCTCGGTAAGATAACCATGATCGACAAAAACAGCATCCCATTGTCCGCCTTGTGCTTTGTGACAGGTAACAGCGTACGAGAACTTTACTTGCAGTGCGTTGAAGTATGGGTCTTCTTTAATTTCCTTCCAACGCTTTTTCCGGTTCCCAATATGCAGGTAATCCTCCTGAACCGCACTAAAAAGTTTCTGGTTTTCAGCATAACCAAACGAAGGCCTGTCAATAGTCAACGTGTCGATAAATATTTTGCAATCAATTTCAAGGTTATTATAATCAATAAGTTCTAAAGTAACATCAGCAAAACGAAAGCCATAAATTTCTTCGGTTTTGTGCAAACGAACAATGCGGGCAATATCGCCGTTGGCAATAAAATCGAGGTTTTCTTCTGGATTAATCCAGTAGTAATTATTCTTCACCACCATGATAAGATCGCCTGCCGACAGTTCCGACTCACGCCATAAAATAGAATTTCTTATTCCTTCGTTAAAACGGTTTGCCCTTTTATTCGACCGGGTTACAACCATTGTTTCTGTTTCTCCGTAATTATCAAAACTACCACTAATCGATTCAATGAGGTCTTCTCCGCCAATACGTTTAATGTCGGGCAATCCTTCAATTTTTATTGGGAAAAACGACTGCGTTTGCCGGTGCTTTATCCGAAACCGTAATGCAGTGGCATTATATAAAATACCTGATTCTTTGGCCTGTCTCACAACATCGGTCAATACCGATGAAAAAACATCCATGTTATAGTGTTTTAACTCTTCAGTTTCGAGGGCCGGACTTATTGTTAATCCAACAGGTGGAAGCTGAGCCGTGTCGCCCACCAACATCAACCGGCAATTTTTGCCATTGTAAACAAACTCGAACAAATCGTCGAGCAAACGACCTGAACCAAAAACCGATTGATCAGCAGCAGTGTTTGAAATCATCGAAGCTTCATCAACAATAAATAAAGTAGATTGTGACTTATTGTAGTTCAGAACAAAGCTTCCAAAACCATCGGTGGCAGATTGTTGCCGATATATTTTCTTATGAATCGTGTAGGCCGGTTTTTGAGCATACTGAGACAATACTTTGGCAGCCCTGCCCGTTGGTGCTAACAATTCAGTATTAATCCTGAATTGCTTTAATACCTCAACCAACGTACTAACCAATAAAGTTTTTCCAGTTCCGGCATAACCTTTCAATAAAAAAACCGAATACTGGTTGTCATCAAACAAAAACCTTGAAATACAATCTATTGCAGAATGCTGACTAACTGTTGGATCTACATTTAACGTTTCAAGAATTAAATTACTAAGCCTCTTTTCAAACATATTTACGAAATTAATTTTTATGGAGAAACATAATCTGATTTTTTTTATAAATTTGCAGACATAGCAAATAAAAACCATTTTAAGAATACACATAATGAAACGAATTATCATTCAAATTGCACTTATTGCTCTTGCAGCTTTCTTAGCGTATATGATTTGGAATACTATCCAGACTCCTATCCGGTTCGAAAAAGAAAAGGATGTACGTTACGAAAAAGTTATTGAACGTTTAGAAGATATCCGAAAGGCTCAGGTAGCTTACGAAGATGTACATGAACAGTATTGTGGCGACTGGGACTCACTAATCAATTTTGTATTAAACGATTCAATCCCAAGAATTCGCAAAATCGGTATGTTAACTGATAGCATGATGGAAGCCGGCCTGACAGAAACTCAAGCTATGAAAAAAGGGTTAATTATTCGTGATACCATTAAAGCCAGTGTTTTGAATGAAGTATTTAGTCCTGATTATCCGGTTAAAATGCTAAAGATCATCCCTAATTCAGGTGGACAAGAATTCTGGTTAGCTCAAACTATTATCACAACTGGCTCAAGGGTAAAAGTTCCTGTTTTTGAAGCACGTGCCCATAACAATCAAATTCTAGTTCAATTACAGGATGAATTCAGGCAGCAAATTATTAACCTTAACGAGCAAAGAAGAAAAAATAATCGTTATCCCGGATTAAAAGTTGGATCTGTACTTGAAACAACAAACAATGCAGGTAACTGGGAGTAAAATAAAATCCTATGCAACCATCATTGTTTTTTGTCGACGAAACATTCGATATAAATAATTACAACAATTATAAATTATCCATCCAGTGCTCGCTGGATGGATTTTCTTTTTCTGTATTTGATACCCTGCTTAACAAATTTATTGTTCTGGCAGATTATTATCTTATTTGTGCATCTCCGTTCCAATTAAAAAATGAGATTGCAGAAGTTCTAAACAACCAGAAAATTGTAGTACCAGGCTATAAGCATGTCAACATTAGTTATGTAACTTATAAAAACATGATCAGCCCCGATGCACTAGCCGAAAATACAGAAGAAGCTATTTTTACATTCACATTTGAAAAAGACCGGAACGAAGAAATAATAAACAACCCATTACTAAACGGGAAATCACTATTATGTGCCATCCCTACACTTCTAAAAGATTTCTTTTCTTCTTATTTCGATAGTGTATCGTATTACAGCCCCTGCTTTCCTTTAGCCGACCGGATCAATACCAAAGCCCCCATGCATCCAACCCTTCAGCTGCAAATACACAATCATATGTTATTTATTTTAGCAACTACAGGTCACGAGTTAAAAGTAATGAATACCTACTATACAAAAAATGAAGATGACGTTTTATACTTCACACTCAGGCTTGCTAAAAGCTTAGGGTTCGACAACAATACAGAAATCATTTTATCAGGATCGTTTGATAAAAGTTCTGTTACCGGAAAAGAACTGAAAAGGTATTTCAAAACCGTTTCTTTTGCCCGGTTTTCACCACGTTATTCGGTTAGTTACACGTTTTTGAAAAAACCGGAACACATTTATTTATCATTAATAGAGCTTGCATTATGCGAATAATTGGCGGAGACTATAAAGGCCGGATTTTTTCTCCCGGAAAAACATTTAAAGCACGGCCAACAACCGACCTGGCCAAAGAAAGTTTATTCAATATTCTGAACAACAGAATTGATTTTGAGGAAACGAAAGTTCTCGATTTGTTTGCCGGAACAGGAAGCATCAGCTTTGAATTTCTATCGCGCGGGAGCACTGATGTTACCATGGTTGAATTAAATTTCAAACACATTCAATTCATTAAATCTGTACTATCAAAACTCAAGCTTAGGGCTAAAGTTATCAGGTCAGATGTGTTACGTTACATTGCCTCAGAAAACAAAAAATATGACCTTATATTTGTTGATCCACCATACGACCACCCACAGTTTAAAGATATTGTGGCTAAAATTATTGAAAACGAGTTACTGGAGGATAATGGCATTATGATTATAGAACACCCTAAAGAATATGATTTTAAAGAGATGCCCGGCTATAGTGATACCCGAAAATACGGGAAGGTACATTTCAGTTTTTTTAACGCATAAAAAACACGATCTGAAATAAGACCGTGTTTTAACATTTTTTATAATTTTCTTTAAATATTTAAAAACTTTTTAACCCGAATTACTCACACTTAATATCGTGAGGTTTCAACCGGATTATCTTTCCATTTTCAGAAACAACCAACTCGGTGTTTCTTTCTCTCTTGCTCTTTACCAGTCGCTTATACGACAAATCGAGCCCTTCTAAAACCTTTTCTTTGATCGTGTTTTCTTTATCCAACATTGTTATATGTTTGAAAAATCTGCTCAAATATAGAATTATTTTTGACAATTCTATCATTCTTAAAAAAACCTTCGGCTATCAATTCGGCTTTAAGCTTTGAATTATCTATCATCATCCAGTAATCACAAATAGGAATATAGCGCTGAAATAAATTTACCAGCCCTTTGTAGTACCTGCGTACAATAACATGTTCGGCAATATCATGTCCTCCTTCTTTTACCCTGCTTTTTACCCGCTCAATAGCCAAATCAGTTGAATTTAACCAGAAATACAGTAAAGTAATATGATAACCTTCATCGCGGGCTTTTTGCACCAGATTAACATAGCTTCGGGGCGAGAGGGTGGTTTCAAATGCAAAATCTGTTTTCTGATCTATCAAACTCTGCATTTTCTGCAACATTAAACGACCGGCTGCTATAGCGGCTTTATCGGGATTAAATGGAGAAAGACCATTTGCAATCTCATCCACATTTACAAACTCATTACATTGCAGCATTTCAGGCAATACCGTATATGAAGCCGTAGTTTTACCAGCACCATTGCACCCTGCTATAATATAAACATGTGAACTCAATATTTCTTCTTTTTAGTTAGTTATGCACAACAAATCACTCTTATCTCTTCAGCTTTTTTATGGCATGTACAATTTCATCTGACACGGCCAATTTCCCGTTAATTAAAGTCGTAGTTATTACTTCACCCTTCAAACACAACTTTTCATCAGGCAGACGATAAATATCCTGGTAAAAAATATATTTTATCCCTTCGTGTTTAACTTTTAAGCGGCTTTCAAATGAATCGCCACTCACCAAAGGCTGCTTATAGGCCAGGTTTATACGCGCAACAACAGCTACTATTCCACGCCTGAACAAATCACTAAAATCAAGCCCTATACTTTGCATGAATTCATGCCGGGTGTGTTCAAGATAGTTTTGATATACCGAATTATTTACCACACCCTGCAAATCACATTCGTAATCGCGAACTTTAAATTCAAGTTTAAAATCGTATTTCTCCATGTTTTAATCTTCGTACAAGGTTACAATTTTATCCATTTTTTTTGTCAATTCGTCAAGGCTAATGTTACGGGCTTCGCGAATATAATCACGTCCTTCAACAAAGAACATTACAACAGGTACTGAAAATACACTATATTTTGCTGTAATATACGGGGCCTTCTCCGATTTTATTTCTACATATTTTACTGAGGGAAATTGTTGTTCAACAAGCATTTCAACCTTGGGTCGCAATGCATTGCAAACACTACAATTCTCTCCGGAAAAATAGGCCAAAACCAATGGATTATCAGCCAAAATTTCATCAAATTGATCGGGATGAGTCAGTAATTCCATAATTAAATTTTTTACTTGAAAATTATATTGTGAATAACAACACCGCCAACACTTTCGTTCAATGATGCCAGAATACGGGAACGCATCATAAACAGTTCATGCCTGATTACAGGAGATTCGATATGCACAAAGAGTGTTTTGTTGCGTATGTAAATTGATGAAGTAGACCGGGCAACCCCTGCGCCTAATATTGTTCCCCAGTTCCCAATCAAACGGGTTTCTTTCAACTTCCGGTCGTAAGCCGATTCATCAACCACCTGTTTTAGTATATCGCTTATTTTTTGTGTTTCGCGCCTTCTCATTTTTTAACCTCCCCGTTTTCAACCCTGAAAATATGATAATCGGAACCAACTTTCGCAACAATATTTTCGAGATGTTCACGGTTGGTATCCGTCATAAAAATTTGTCCGAATTTTTCATCAGTAACCAAATGTACAATTTTCTCTACCCTGTTTGTATCTAATTTATCAAAAACATCATCCAGAAGCAATATAGGTTTTATCCCGCTGGCATTTTTCAAATATTCAAATTGTGCTAATTTTAAGGCTACCAGATACGTTTTGGTCTGTCCCTGAGAGCCTACCTTTTTCATCGGATGTTCTCCCAGGTTTAGCAATAAATCATCACGATGAACCCCTACGGAAGTATGCTGTATCATCCTGTCTTTTTGCCTGTTACTCTCAAGTTGATCATTCAGTTTCAAATCGGAAAGTGTTGACTGGTATTCAAGAGTTACTTTTTCACGTCCTCCTGAAATATACTGATAAAACGCTTGAAAAACTTCAACAATATCGTCAACAAACTGTTTTCGCTTTTCATAAATTACACTTCCATACTCACAGAGTTGTAAGTCATATATTGATAAGGTATCCTCGTCGAATCGTTTCTCGTCGGCAAATTTTTTTAACAGGTTATTTCGTTGTTGCAATACCCGGTTATAGCGTAGTAGCGCATTCAAATACCCGGAATCAAACTGAGATATTACGCCATCGATAAATTTACGCCTTTCATCGCTATTCCCGATTATCAGTGATGTATCGGACGGCGATACCATAACCAGCGGGTACAAACCAATATGATCGCTAAACCGCTTATAGACTTTTTTATTTCGCTTAACCTGTTTTTTTTGATTAAGTTTATAGCCAACTGACACATGATCAGTTTCATTGTCTTTATGATATGCCCCCTGCATACCAAACATTTCACAGCCATAACGCACATTTAATGTATCGATAGCATTGAAAAAACTTTTCGTAAACGACAAATAATAGATTGAATCTAAAATGTTTGTCTTTCCGGCACCATTATCGCCCAAAAAACAATTGAGCTTTGAGCTGAACTCCATTTCAGCCGATTCAATATTTTTATAATCCAATACAGACAATGATTGCAGATACATATATTAAATTTTCAGCAAAATTGGCAAAATTATCACAATAATGATGTACTTCCATACAACTTTATAAAGCAGTTATTGTTTAATCGTAAAAATCACAAAATGTTATGAACTTACTTTCTATATTTCATGCTATTTTTGAAACGAAAATATAATTACAAATGAAGCATTTACCAATATATGCCAATATGAAGTTGGCCGACGCCATTCATCTGAATTATTTATTGCTACCAATAATCGGACGTTTTGGAATTGAACTGGGTTTTGGCAATAAAACGATTAAAGAAATTTGCGACGAAAAAGAAATCAACCTGTCATTTTTTCTGGAGATTGTAAACAGCTATCACAACAAAGATTATTTTGCCTCAGAAGAGTTACAAAACTACTCGCTAACCCTTGTTGTTAGATATTTAATTAGCACACACCACTATTACATTGATGTAAAAATTCCTGAACTTGAAGAAATTCTTAACCATTTTCTTGAAAACAGTAGTAACGAAAACAAATCAAACAACACACTAATCACAAACTTTTTTGAAGAATATAAGAATGAGCTGATTAATCACCTCAAACAAGAAGAACGTACATTATTTCCTTACACATTTGAACTTGAAGAAGCCAACAACACCAAAATTGTCAGTCCGGCATTAATTAACAAAATAAACAACACTCTTGTTGAGAAAGAACACAGCGATCACCATGATCTTGAAGAGAAACTTTTTGATTTAAAAAACCTGATCATAAAATTCCTCCCGCCCGTTAAACGTAAAGATATACTGGAAAAACTATTAATTGAATTATTCAGGCTAGAAGAAGACCTTGAAGACCATTCCCGTATCGAGGAACAAGTATTAGTGCCAAAAATTATCCAGTTAGAGAAAATAATAATTGCACAAAGTGTATAAAAAAAGTCATAAAATAGAACTCACTTTAGCCATCGAACATTACCTGTTGCGTTCAGGTATTCAGTTTATCATCAAGCAATTAGGCCTTGATGTAAACTACCACCATATATCAAATACTGAAGATATTAAAAAAGGTATAGAAAGCGATTTTATGATCCTTCACCACAAAATTATTCCTAAACCGAAAGCCTTAAATCTGAAAAAGCTACAGGAATTCTACAGGGGGAAGGTATTACTAATAGGAAATGAAACGATGCATGCAGAATTATTCGACAATGTTATCTACCCTTCGGATAAAGAACTCGATATTATCCAAAAAATTGAACATTTCTTTTCAGAGTTAAAGATTAAAGAGCCGGAAGAAAACAATGAGGCAATAAGCACACGCGAGATAGAGATACTGAAACATGTGGCCTTAGGTTATTCTAACAAGGAAATTGCCGATAAGTTATTTATCAGCATCAATACTGTAATTACACACCGGAAAAACCTTACTGAAAAGTTAGGTATAAAAACCATATCAGGCCTTACTGTTTATGCCCTGATGAACAATTTGATTGATGCCAATGATGTAAAGCCATAAAAATATGGATTACCGGTATCTGCCAATAATCCATATTTTGCAATGCTGTTTGTAGTTAGATTCTTCTATTTCTCAACTTTTCTCTTGTCAATTACTAAATTACTGAATTTGTCAAATTCTTTTGGCTCAATACGCTCAAATCGCCGCAAATAATCAGCCGATTTAAGAGAAACAGTGGTTGCAACTTCACCAGTTATCAGTTCAATTGCTTTTGCCAAAAACGGGTCGCTTGTATCACCAAAAGGAACAGCGTTAAACAAGTCATCTTCCATTTCGTAATCAGGTGCCAAACCATCAACAAAATCGGTATAACCATTTGCATTTTTATATTTAAATGAAACAGGCAACATACCAACATTGTAATCTTCATTTTCGAGTACATACATCCCCGTATATTTACCATGTGTACTTTCACCTATCAAAGTTGTATTAATATAAGGCATTAATCCAGTAATAACCAATTCGCTTGAAGAAGCAGAACCCTCAGTTACTAAAAAATATACATTGTCAAGACTTAAACCAGGTAACCCCGAATCGTAAAACACATACATACGATCCTTATCATTTTGAAAATATTCAGTTAAAAAATCATTATAAACATATTCAATAAGAACTTCTTCATTATTGGTAGTATTTTGAGGTGCAAGTAATGAAGCCAAGTGTCTTGCAGCAGCTCCATCTCCCCCCGGGTTGTACCTCAAATCAACAATAATTTCTGAAACCCCCGACGAAGCAAACTCCTCAAACACATCGTTTAGCATTCTAAGATAATAATTATTTTCGCCAGCCACAAAATCAGTATAAACAAGATAGCCGGTTTTTATACCGTCTAAATCAAGAACTTCATGATGTACAATCGGGTTAGCTTCAATTTCTTCTGCAACTAAACTATATTCTACATCTGTTTCGCCTATGTATCCATCTTCAAACTGCCCCAGCCTAACAGTATAATTATCTTGTGAGTATAAATCGTAGTAATTATCAAGATCAAGATCAATTCCATCAATAGAAGTGATAATATCTCCACGCTTTATTCCTGCCCTGTCGGCAGGTGAATTATTATAAACATACTTAACAAGTATATAAACCCCGTCTGAATTGCTATATTTATAAAACTGTGGTTTATACCCTACACTTGTAGGTGTCCCCTGAAATTCTGAAAAATAATCTTCAAAATCATCAACATAATACGACCATCTATCATTTTCGGTAAGTAATCCATAAAAAAAGTCTTCCGGATTATCGGTAGTTGCTGACAGTGGATATGGTAATTGATCTTCCCACAAATAATACTTTTCCATCTTACCAACAATCCACCTGTTTATCATCCGGTTTGCAGCTAAATTCTTGGTTGAATCTGAATTGTTAGAATTCTCATCAACATCTTCACTATCATCTTTTTGTACGTTTTCATCTTCATCATCAGGTTTTATTACCTCATCTTCTTTACATGAAAAAATTAAGAAGAACGAAAATATCAGTATCAATAAAATTTTTAAAGGTGTTGTTTTCATTATGTTAAAATTAAAAGATAAAAACTATTTATTTTTTCTATATTTCTTTCCGGTTTCGTACCGTATAACATCTACATTCTCAACATATACCAGCCCGCCTTTTCCCGATTCATCCATCAAGTCGTTAAGTTCAGGAATAAACTTATCAATAGCATCTACATTATCAACAACCTCAATTACAATAGGCAAATCACCCGACAAGGCAAATATTTTCATGGTATGAATCGAATGACTTGCACCGAACGACATAATCCCCCTGTAAACTGTTGCACCGGCTAATCCGGCCTCGCGGGCATGCTCAATAATTTTTTCATAAAGTAATTTACCTGATACACGGTCAGACTCACCAATGAAAATTTTAATCGTTTTTGAAGGCTTTCTAATATCCATAATTAAAAAATTAAACGAACGACGACAATACCGGCATATACCATAAAAATTCCCAGTGTAACACTTCCCAGTGTATTCAATAAAAACATGCCTATTGCCTGATCTTTCAATAAGGTCAGATTGTTATATGCAAACGATGAAAAAGTTGTGAATCCGCCACAAAAACCAACAGCTAAAAACAAGCGCCATTCAGCCGAGAGCAAATTACCTTTTTCAGCAAATGCATATACCATTCCAATAATAAAACTGCCTAAAATGTTCACGGCAAAAGTACCCCACGGAAACGACGAGTGCATCACTTTCTCAACGCCAACTTGCCCCAGGTATCGTGAAACACTTCCTAAAAAACCACCGGTACCTACTATCAATATTGTTCGCCACATAAAATTGAATTATCCAAACGAAAGTAATAAAAATCGCTTAAGAACAGTTCATCTCAAAACATTATATTTGCACAACATTTTCAAGTAATGATCAAATGAGAATACTTTACACCCTAACATTCACCCTGTTAGCAATAAGTCTGACTGCATCGGAGAAAAATCTGGAACAGCGTACCAGCTTATTTCTTAATGATGATGCTATTGCAAATGCCCCCGTAAGCATATACGTTGCCAACACAACCACCGGCGAAGAACTTTTCTCTGTAAATCCTGAGCTTAGCATCACACCTGCCTCCGTGCAAAAATTAATAACCAGTGCTACAGCACTTGAAATTATGGGTGCCGACTACTCTTTTTCCACCAAAATTGTTTACAAGGGCACCATTCAAAACAACGTTTTAGTTGGAGATTTAATCATACTAGCTGGCGGAGATCCTTCACTGGGCTCTCCTTACCTTTTCGACAATAAAAATGAGTTTTTGTCGCAATGGGCTAATCAAATAAAAAAGGCAGGCATCGATTCAATTTCAGGCAACATTATTGTGAACACCAGTATATTCAACGACCAAGACATACCTCAAACCTGGATATGGGAAGACCTGGGGAACTATTTTGGAGCTGCCGCACAAAGCACTGCATTGTACGACAACACCTTCGAAATTGTTTTTGAAACTGATAACAGGAATGGTGGAGAAACAAGAATCATTGACATTAATCCGGAAATTCCAGACCTAACCATCAAAAATGAAGTAACAGCATCAAATGATAATCGCGACAGAGCATACATATATGGCAGCCCGTTTGACAGTTACCGGATAATCAGAGGTACGCTGCCCAAAGGCCGCGATAACTTCTCCATAAAAGCTTCAGTCCCCAACCCGGCACTTTTGCTGGCAAGTAAGGTCCTAAACATTCTGTCTGATTCGTCAGTTAACGTTGGCGGAAAAATTCAAACATCATCATTACAATCTTTTAAACACATTCCTGATTCGTTATTACTTTTCGAACACCACTCCCCTGCACTTTCTGAAATTATTAAAATAATGAACCACGAAAGTGTAAATCTCTATGCCGAACATCTATGCAAACATATAGGTTATTTGTCAACCGGTGACGGCTCAACAGAAACAGGAACGGAAGTGATAAAAACCTTTTGGAGAGATAAGGGTATCGATACCGACTGGCTTTTTCTGGCCGATGGCAGCGGTTTATCGCGCAACAATGCTTTTAGTGCAAAAGTACTTACAGATATTCTTGTTTACATGAGTAACTACAGCTCATATTTCAATGATTTTGAAGCATCAATTCCCCTTACCGGCTTACAGGGGACACAAAAATATTATTTCCAAAATTCTTTTCTGAAAGGAAAGGCACGTGCCAAAAGCGGTTCTATGACACGCGTACGAAGCTTTGCAGGTTACATGGAAACTCAAAACGGAACACCTGTGGCATTTTCAATTATTATAAATAATTTTAATTGCGGAAGTTTTACCATGGCCTATAAAATGGAAAAAGTAATTGAAGCCATTTACCTTGAATTATAAAAAATTGTATATTCGCAGCCAATTGATTTTTTTAGCATGATAGAATTTTCACGAAAAATACGCGATTTAATTATAAAGATTATTGACTGGTTTTATTCTCCTTTTAAAAAGTTCATCCCTATTGAAACTTTTCGTTATGCGGCTACAGGTGGCATGAATACTTCATTCGATATTTTTTTATACTTTATTTTTTACAATTTCATTTTTCAAAAAGAAATTGTTGATCTGGGTATCGTGGCCATGACCCCACACATTGCGGCCTTCGTATTTGTGTTCCCCATCACATTCTCAACCGGCTTTCTGATGGCCAAGTACATCACTTTTACCCAATCGGCATTACGTGGCCGCACACAGTTGTTCAGGTACGGGATATCGGTAGGCGGTTCCATTATACTAAACTATGTGCTTCTAAAATTGTTTGTTGAAAGCTTTGGATGGTATGCAACTGTTTCAAAAATAGCAACAACACTTATTGTAATTGCATATAGCTATATGATTCAGCGCCATTTCACATTTCGAACCAATAAAGCTGCAATGGATGGCAAACGTTGGGAATAATTAATACTTGTGCTATCTTTAAAGCATGAAGCCAATTATTACAATTTTAGCTATAATTACACTGTTTGCATCGTGCAATAAAACTACTCAAAAAGAAAACCAGGAAATTCTTTTCGATGAAAACTGGAAATTTGCCTTAAACGAACAACCCGGAGCTGAAAATCCGGATTATGACGACAGTGAATGGCGAAATATAAATATACCGCACGATTTCAGCATTGAACAACCTTTCAATAAAAATCATAAAACAGACGCTTCAGGTGGCTATGCATATAGTGGCATAGGCTGGTATCGCAAGGGATTTGATATTCCTAAATCAGCCATCGGGAAACGCGTATCGATTCGGTTTAATGGCATTTACCGCAACAGTGATGTTTGGATCAACGGACATCATTTAGGACACCGGCCATACGGCTACTCCACATTTTCGTACGATTTAACCCCTTTTCTTAATACTAATGCACCAAACACAATTGTTGTTAAGTCCGACACAAAAGATCAGCCTAATTCGCGCTGGTACACCGGTGCAGGAATATACCGGCATGTATGGCTTGATATTTCAGCACGCAAGCACCTTCGCGAAAATGGCGTTTTTATCAGAACACAAAAGATTGAAAACAATAAAGCAATATTGAATTTTTCAGCAGAAGTTGCGTCGCTCGATACTGACACCAGCCGCTTAACCCTGAAATACATTTTAAAAAGTCCGGATAACAGCATTGTAAAAGAACAAGAAATACACTTTGAACTTGAAGGCAACACAATGAAGTTCTTAGAAGAAACATTCCGGATTGACAATCCTCAATTGTGGTCAACCGAAAACCCGAATCTCTATCATTTTACTTGCCAGTTGAAAGATGGGGACAAAATTCTTGACAGCTACGCTACCAATTATGGAATCCGCACTATACTTTTCGATCCTGAAAAAGGTGTGTTTCTGAACGGAAAACATGTTTGGCTCAAAGGCACCAACAATCATCACGACGGAGGCCCCTTAGGTGCAGCCTGTATGGATTACACTTTCGAACGTCAACTGAAGTTACTCAAAGAAATGGGCTCAAACGCTTTACGAATGAGCCATAACCCTCCTGCCCCCGAACTACTGGAATGGGCCGACAAACTTGGTTTTTTGGTTATTAATGAACTGTTTGACGAATGGACAATGAACAAACGCGAATATGGATATGCTTCACATTTTGA